>CAZXSG010000691.1:0-1557 GCA_964643185.1 uncultured Holophagales bacterium | reverse complement strand
GGGGGGGCCTGGGGGGAGCGGGAAACCCCAGGCTAAAGGCCGGTTCCCCCGTGGGGGGCCTGGGGGGATCGAGAAACCCCCAGTTTAAAAGGTAGTTCCGATGGAGAACTGGAATTCGGTCTTCTTCTCCTCGCCGTTCCGGAGGGGCAGCCCGTCCTGGTCCTTGATGATCTTCGGATCGAGGTTGTACGCGTAGATGAACCGGAGCGGGGCCTGGAAGATCGGCAGGAACACCCGGAGCTCGAGACCCGTCGAAGCGCGGAGCTTCCAGGGGCGGAACTTCTGCGTTTCGATCCAGGCGTTTCCCGCGTCGAAAAACGCGGCGAGCTTCAGGGGGCCAGCGAGCACGTAGACGTACTCGACGTTGACCACGAGGAAGCGGTCGCCGCCGAGCAGCGCTCCCTGCTCGTTGAAAAATGCGCGGTCCTGATCGTCGATCGGGAAGATCGCGCCGTATTGGAATCCGCGCACCGAGCGGTCTCCGCCGATGCGGAAGCGCTCGAAGATCGGGATCTCCTGCTCTCCGTAGGGCCGCACGAAACCGAACTCGAGGTTCAGCGCGGCCGTCGTCTTCCGGGTCACGGGCACGTAAAACGTCGCATTGCCGGCGGGTTTGACGTACGAGAAGTCTCCGCCGAGCGCGCCGCCGGCCACCGTCACCGAGAGGCCGAGCCGCTTGCCGCGCGACGGATCGAACGGATCGTTGCGGCTGTCGTATCTGTAGCCCGGCGTGATCGCCGAAGTCTTGCCACGGAAGTCAGCGAATGCGATCGGCGGAGCGGGGCCGCCCGGCGGCGGAGGAGGCGGAAAGACTTCGTAGCGGCTCTTGGTGTCCGTGAACCCGTAGAACGCCGAAACACTGTCGAAGACGCCCAGCGAGAGACCGTAGGAGAAGTTCACGCCGCGCGCGCGCTGATCGACGTCGAGGTAGTTCTGCGAGCGACTGAAGATCGAGCCCCCGATCGCCATCCGCTGGTCGAGGAAGTAGGGCTCTCCGAACGAGAGGTCGAAGAAGTTCGAGCGGTTGCCCCTCTGGAACTGCACTCCGATGGTGTCGCCGCGCCCGAGGAAGTTGCGCGTGGAGAACTGGAACTGGCCGAAGAGCCCGTCGAGCTGGGAATAGCCGGCACCGAACTGCACCTCGTTGCGGTTGGTGTCGATCCCCTTCACGGTGACGTCGACGGTCTTGCTGTCGGGCTGGACCTTGAAATCCGGGTCTTCCTCGATCTTGAAGTAGCCGAGCTGCGTGATCTTGAAGAGCCCTTTGCGGAAGCGCTCCATGTCGAGGATGTCCCCCTCGGCCAGGAGCAGCTCGCGCCGCAGGACCTTGTCGCGAGTGGTCTTGTTGCCGGTGAACTCGACGCGGCCGAGCCGGAACTGGTCGCCCTCGGTGATGCGCACCGTGACATCGACGACCTTGTTGGGCTTCTCCTCGTACTCCGGGTTCATGAACGCGTAGATGTAGCCGCGTTCCCGGTAGAGGGTCTCGATCGCCTTCGTGCCCTCGGCGAGCACCGCGCGGGAAAGGGGCTTGCCCGGCTTGTAGAGATCGAACGC
>CAZXSG010000690.1:0-3369 GCA_964643185.1 uncultured Holophagales bacterium | reverse complement strand
GGGGGGGGCGGTCGCCGGGGGCTTTCGGCGGCGCACGTGGGGGCCATCGCCACCCTCGTAACGGGAAGTAGCCGCGAATCGTCTTCGGGCGGAGGTTCTTGTCCTTGAGGCGGACCTCCACGGCGCGAAACTGGTCGGACGGCTTCGGGGAGTTCGCGAGGTACGTGAGGAAGTACTGCGAGCGGAGCTCCGTCTCGATGCGCTTGTAGATCTCGGGGAGGCCCGACGCCTTGCTCACGTAGAAGATCGAGCCGCCGGTGTCGTTCGCGAGGTCCGAGAGCTTCGCCTTGAGCCCCACGTCGATGAACGAGATGTCGAGGCCGATGATGTAAATGGGCACGCCCGCCGTACGCACGTAACGCCTCAGCGTTTCGTACTCCGTCCACGATTTGTTGTCCTGGCCGTCGGAGAGGAGCACGATGGCCTTGCGCCCCTGCACCGCGCGGAACTGGTAGAGCGCCATGACGACGGAGTCGTAGAGCGCCGTGCCGCCCTTGGCCGCGGTCTCGCGCACGCCGCCCAGCAAAGCCGCCCGCTTGTTCGTCATGGGCGTGATGAGGGTGGGCGTCTCGCGGAAGTCCATCACGAAGCCCTGGTCCTTCTCGCCGATCAGAGACGTCACGAACTCGCTCGCGGCCTGGTGCACGAGCGGCATCGCGTCCTTCATCGAGCCCGAGCCGTCGATCACGATTCCGAGAGAGATGGGCAGCGACTCGGCGAACTCGAACGACGACAGCTCCTGCGGCTTGCCGTCCTCGAGCACGGTGAAGTCGGGCTGCTTGAGGCCTTTCACGAAGAGGCCGGCCTTGTCGTACACCGAGACGTTCAGCTCCACGAGGTGGACCTCGGCCGTCGCGAGGAAGCGCTGATCGCCCTTGAGGATGCGGAAGTCGGTGTACTCCTTGCCGTCCGCGTCGAACGCCGTCGCGCGGAGGAGCGTCGCCTTCTTGAGCTTTGCGGCGGGGACCTTCACCGTGTAGGGCGGGGCCTTCCACTCCTGAACGAGCTCCGTATCGAGGTAGAGCTTCAGGCTCTTGAGAACGCCCCCCGCGATCGACTGCACGGCGACCTTGACGTCCAGGTCCTCGTCGGCGGCCTGCGGCGCGCCCACCTGCCCGAGGATCGGGCTCGTGCCGGCGGCTCCACCGAGCGCCAACTTCTTCGGGATCTCGAGGATGCGGACGGCCAGCCGCGCGTCCCTCTCGTTGATGGCCCAGGCGTCGAGGTCCACGAAGTTCCCGCGGGAGTCGTAGCCGATGGCCTTCAGCGTCTGCTTCCGCGGGATCTTTCCGAGATCCAGCTCCACGGTGTAGGGCGGGCGGTTCCGCGTGAGGATCTTCTTGTCCTCCAGCACGAACTCGACGCGCGTGACGGGCTCCTGGACCTCGACCTCGATGCGGATGAGGCCGACGGGGACCTCCTTTTTCGGCAGGAGGATGCGGACGAACTCCTTCGACCTGTCGAGCGGCGCCCGGTTCTCGCTCTCGAGCACCACCGCCGCGGCGATGGGGTTGCCCTGCGCGTCGAGGCCCGCGTCCTCGGCCACGAACTCCGACGACATCGCCGGCACGTTGATCGAGAGCGCCTTCACGGCGACGGCCTTGCCCGTCACGCCGTCGAGCCTGAGGTCCAGCTTCGTGGGACCGGGCGGCAGCGACCTCAGGAACCGCGCCGTGATGGGCAGCGAGTCGTCGGTCGAAAGATCCACCTCGATCGGCAAACGGAAGGTGTCGACCACCTTGCCGTCGGCGTTCTTCGCCTCTCCGGCGATGAAGAAACTGTAGATGCGGGGTGGCGCGTTGAGGTAGGCCTTCACCTCGGCGCGGCTGACCTCCAGCGTGAAGCGCATGACGGTCTTCTCGCCGCTCTTCCCGAGGAACTGCTCGCGCACCGTGATGGGCACCGACACGAGGCCCGCATCGATCTTTCCGTGCTGGGCCTGCTGCGGCGGCGCCGGGGAGGGCGAGGGGCTCTGGGCGAACCCTGCAGAGGACGGCGCCCACGCGATCGCGAGCGCGAGGGGGATCGAGAGGAGCCTTCTGAGGACGTCGAGGCGGCGTGTCTTCATGCTGGTCATGCGATCGTAGACTGAGGCAAACCCTGGGCCGGAGGTGTTCATGCGGAGTCCTCGTTCTTTTCGTCTCTCTCTACGACTCCCGCTGGCTCTTGTTCTGACGTTGGCGGCGACCCTCAGGGCGGCCGAGACGGATGAGGCCCGATGGAACCGCGTCGCCGAGGAGATCTTCGGCCACGCCGAGCTGGGACTCCAGGAGACGAAGAGCGCCGAGACGCTGATCCGGGAGCTCGAGAAGGAGGGCTTCCGGGTGGAACGCGGGACCTCGGGTATGCCCACGGCGTTCGTCGCGATGATCGGCTCGGGCTCCCCGGTCGTGGGCATCCTCGCCGAGTACGACGCGCTGCCGGGTCTCTCCCAGAAGCCGGGCGCCGCCAGCAAGCAGCCCGTCGTCGACAGCGCGCCGGGCCACGGCTGCGGGCACAACCTCCTCGGGACCGCCGCGGTGGCCGCGGCCGTCCTCGCGAACCGCGAGCGGCTCGCGCGGAAGCTCCCCGGCACGCTCAAGGTGTTCGGGACTCCGGCCGAGGAGCAGATCATCGGCAAGACGTTCCTGGCCCGCGACGGAGCCTTCGCCGGAACCGACGTCGTCCTCTCGTGGCATCCGGAAGACCTCAACTACGTCTACACGCGGCCGCGCCTCGCCATCACGGTCGTGGACGTCGAGTTCTTCGGCACCACGGCCCACGCGGCGGCCTCGCCCTGGATGGGTCGCAACGCGCTCTCGGCCCTCGAGCTCTTCGATCACGCGATCGCGCTGATGCGCGAGAGCGTGCTGCCCACGGCCCGGATGCACCGTGTCATCAAGGCGGGCGGCGTGGCAGCCAACGTGATCCCGGACTACACCAAGGTTCAATACTTCGTCCGCGACGAGACGGGTGAGCGGGTCGACGGCATGGTGCTGCGCCTTCGCAAAGCGGCCGACGGCGCGGCGCTCGCCACCGAGACGCGCGCGCAGGTCACGGTTCTGGCGGCCACCCGCGAGCCCCTCTACAACGAGGTTCTGTCTCGGGTGATGCAGCACGAGCTCGACAAGGCCGGCGCGCCGCGTTTCGACGAGAAGGACCAGGAGCTCGCGCGGGCGATCCAGAAAGAGATCGGCGTCGAGACGTCCGGGCTCGCGCTCACCGTGATCCCGTACGGCCCGATGCACGGCGGAACGGCCTCGTCCGACGTCGGCGAGACGAGGGCCGTGGTGCCGCTCGCCGAGCTCGCCGTAGCGACGCCCCCGCAGGGTACGCCGGCCAATCACTGGGCCCAGACGGCCGTCGCCGGGGCAAGCGTGGGCCGCAAAG
>CAZXSG010000689.1:0-3372 GCA_964643185.1 uncultured Holophagales bacterium | reverse complement strand
CCTCGAGTCCGAGCTGTTCGGCCACGAGCGCGGCGCCTTCACCGGCGCCACCGCCCGCTACCTGGGCCGCGTGGAGACGGCCGAGGGAGGCACGCTGTTCCTCGACGAGGTGGGCGAGATGCCTCTCGCCGTCCAGGCCAAGCTGCTTCGCTTCCTGCAGTCGGGTGAGGTCGTGCGCCTCGGCGGCGGCACACCCCGGCGCGTCGACGTGCGCGTGGTGGCCGCGGCCAGCAAGCCCCTGAAAGATCTCGTCACGAAGGGGCTCATCCTCGACGCGCTCTACTACCGCCTCAACGTCGTGCCCCTTTCGCTCCCGCCGCTCCGCGAGCGGGGCGAGGACGACATCCGCCTCCTCGCCACGCACTTCCTCGAGCGCTGGGCCGGCATCTACCGCCGCGACGTCGCGTTCGACCCCGAGACGCTCGCGCTCCTCACGGCTCACGACTACCCGGGGAACGTCCGCGAGCTTGAGAACCTCGTGCCCCGGCTCGTCGCGCGCGCCCGCGGCCCCCTGATCCCTCCCCGCCGCCCGGCCGGCGACCTGCCCGAGGAGCTGCACCGGCCCTCCACGGTTCCAGCCACCGGTACACCCGGCGCCTCGCGCGAAGAGGCCCCCGCCAGCCTGTCGGCACTCGATGAACGGCGCCGCCAATCGCGGCATCTCTTCTCTCTGTGGGAGGCGCACCTCGCCGAGCGCGCGGTGGAAGAGGCCGGCGGGAACGTCTCCGAAGCCGCGCAGCGCCTGGGTGTCCACAGGGCAACCCTTCATCGCATGCTGCGCCGCGGCGAAGACTCCTGACGTCGCAGCGGGTGCGACGTGTCGCATCCGCCGCGACAGTGAACTCCCGCCACCTGTCGCAGGCCGTGCAACAGAGCCCCGCTCGAAAGAGACTCATCGCGTTCCCAGCGGGCGGCACGCGATTTGAAGGCCCGTCGCGGGGGTCATCCCATGAGAAAACTCCGCCGGGCCGTCGTCCTTCCCGTGCTCGTCGCGACCTCTCTTCTCGCAGCGCCCGATCCGCCGCTCGACCTCCGATTCGACGAGCGGCCCGCGTCCGTCGACACGACGCCGGATCCCGGGGCACTGGCGGCGGCTCCTGTTCAGCTGGAGACGCTCGCGCCCCAGGCGCTGAACGGAGCGTCCGCCTCGCTGTTCGTGCCCATCGTGCTGTCCTCGGCCGGCGTGCCGCCGTCGTTCTTCACGTCGGAGCTCACGCTCACCAACAGGGGCGAGAAGGACGCCTCCGTGGACCTGACGTACACCGCGGCCTTCGGGGACGGAACCGGCACGGCGCACACCACGCTCTCCGCGGGCCGCCAGCTCACGGTGCCCGATGCCATCGAGTGGCTGCGCTCCCTCGGGGTCCCGCTGCCGGCCTCGGGAAACCGCGGCGGCACGCTGCTCGTGCGCTTCTCGGGCCTCGCATCTCCGTCCGACGGGGCCGTCTCGGTACGCACGACGACGTCGGTGACCGAGGGACGCGCGGGGCTCGCCTACGCCGGCACCAACGTACGCGCGCTGCCGCGCGCGCCCGCCCTGCCCGACGGCGGCTCGATCTCCTCGCTCGAAACGTACCGGGCCACGGACTACGAGCCCGGCGAGTCCCTGCCGTCGCCGGCGCCCCCGACCGCGGCCGGTGCGGGCCTCTCGGCCTTCGAGGGACAGGACCCCAACGGCACGTGGAGCCTCTACCTCACCGACGACGCGTCGAGCGACGCGGGCGCGCTGGACCGCGGGTGGTGCCTCGTGTTCACTCTCCCTTCGGGCAATCCCGCCGAGCGCTGCAGCGACACGCGTGTCGTCATTCCCGGTACCGGCACCGGCGCGACGGGTGGAGCGCCCGCCAGCCTCTACCCGACAACGATCGGCGTCTCGGGCCTCACGGGCCCCATCCAAAAGCTCGTCGTGAAGCTGAAGGGCCTCTCGCACTCCTACCCCGACGACATCGACGCGCTCCTCGCAGGGCCCGGAGGTCGCAACGCGATGGTCCTGTCCACCGTGGGCCGGGGCAACGACGTCTCCGGCGAGGGGCCGCTCGACGACGCCGCCCTCACGCTGTTCCTCGGCTGCCTGAGGCAGGACGAAAGGGACCGCACGAACGTGGCGTTCGTGAATCCGGGCACCGATGGCGTCGTCGTCCTCAAGCTCACGGTCCACAACGGCTCGAAGACGGCTCCACAGACGCGGGTTCTCCCCGACGAACGCCTCTCGCCGGGACAGTTCAAGCAGCTCTCGGGTCTCCTCGCGAGCACCGGCTTCACGAGCGGCTGGCTGAAGGTGGAGAAGACGCTCGGCTCCGCACCCCTCGTGATGTATGCCGTGATCAACGACCAGGGCACGTCCGACGGCAGCTACGTTCCTCCCTACGACGCGCGGGCTGCGCGCGGCCTCCGCGAGCTCGTGATTCCCGCCGTGGTCGAGAGCGGCGCGTTCACGTCGGAGGTCGTCCTCACCAACGTGAACTCCATCTCGACGATTCAGCTCACGCTGTCGTTCGTTTCCGAGAACATCACCACGTCGAACAAGACGGCCACCACGACGCTGAGCCTCGCACCGGGCGAGCAGCTCGTGATCCCGAGCTTCGTGCAGTACCTGAGAGACCGCGCCGTCACGGGCATCGGACCGGCAGGCACCAGCTTCGCGGGTCCTCTGTTCCTGAGCGTGTCCTCGTCCAGCTCGGTCGAAGGCCTGTTCGCCGGCGCCCGCACGTCGGCACCGGGCGGCTCCGGACGCTACGGGGTCTTCTATCCCGCCGTGCCGCCCGACACGAGCGGCGGGGCGGTGTGGGTGCACGGCCTCCAGCAGGACGCGCAGAACCGCACGAACCTCGCGCTCGTGAATCTCAGCACGTCCGCCACGGCCCAGCAGTTCAAAGTGGACTTCTTCGACGGCGCCTCGGGCCTGCCCGCGGGCAGCATCATGAACATCTCCGTTCCCGCGCGGAGCTGGCTGCAGATCGGAACGGTGCTCTCGCAGGCGAACCCGGGCACAGCGAACGCGTACGCCAGGGTCACGCGGACGACCGGCTCGAGCGGCTTCGTGGCCTACGCCGTCCTCAACGACGGCGCGGGCCCCGGACAGAGGTCGGGCGACGGCGCGTTCCTCCCTGCCGAGCGCGACTGTGCGTACTCGATCGCGGCTTCGCGCACGCACGGCTGGTCCGGAGGTGCGGCCAGCACGAGCCTCACCGCAGGCACCGGCTGCTTCTGGGACGCCCGCAGCGACGTCTCGTGGATGTCCCTGACCTCGGGGCCCGAGGGCAGTGGCGGCGCGACCGTCTCGTACCGGCTCGACGCGAACGCGTCGGCCGCGCCGCGCACCGGAATGCTCGAGGTGGCGGGGAGGGCCGTCTCCGTGACGCAGCTCGGCAA
>CAZXSG010000688.1:0-3380 GCA_964643185.1 uncultured Holophagales bacterium | reverse complement strand
ACAAGGCGCGCCTCCTGGTGCCGGACTACGAAGCCGCGACCTCGGGCGCCCGCGCGTTCGCGAGCTGGTGGCCGTGGGTGGCGGCCGCGAAGGGAATGAAGAGCGCCGGTCGGCCCGAGGCCGCGATCTCGGCGACGGTCATCGCGCCCGAGCGGGATACGAGGACGTCGGCCGAGGCGAACGCGGACGGTGCGTCGTCGAGAAATTCGGCGACGGTGCCCGATCCGAATCCCGCGGCCCCATAGACGCGCTCGAGGTCGGCCGCGTCGAACCCGCGCCCGCGCTTCGCGCGGCCCGCCTGGTGCGTCACGGTGAACTCGAGGCCCTCCGCGCGAAGCGCGGCGAGGGCCGGGGGCACGAGCCGGTTCAGGATCTCCGAGCCCTGGCTCCCGCCCACCACGAGGACGTGGAGACGCCGGGCCTCGGGCCGCGAAGACAGGGCCGGGGCCGCGAAGAACTCCTCGCGGACGGGGTTGCCCACCACCTCCGCCGCGGACAGCGCGGCCGAGGCGGTGCCCGTGACGACGCGCGTCGCGACGCGCGCAAGGAGCCGGTTCGTGAGACCCGGCACCGCGTTCGACTCGTGGATCACCGTGGGAAGGCGGCGCGCCGCGGCCGTCGCGACGACGGGCCCCGAGGCGTAGCCGCCCACGCCCACGACGGCGTTGGGCGCGTGCCTCGAGAGGAGGCGCCACGAGTCGACGCAGCCGAGGGGCAGCGCCATCGCGCCGGAGAGCCGGTCGGCGAGCCCCTTCCCCACGAGCCCCTTCACGCGGATCGTCTCGAGGGGATAGCCGGCCTTCGGAACGAGCGTCGTCTCGAGGCCGCGCACCGTGCCCACGAACACGATGCGCGCCCCCGGACGCCGCTTGCGGATCTCGCCCGCGAGCGCGAGCGCCGGAAAGACGTGGCCGCCCGTACCGCCCCCCGCGATGACGTAGGACATCTCGCTTTTCGTCATGTCGATTGCTGCGAGAGGTTGAGAAGGATGCCCACCGCGATGAGGTCGGCCCACAGAGCCGACCCTCCGTACGAGATGAACGGCAGCGGCATTCCTTTCGTGGGAGCGAGGGAGAGGACGACCGTGATGTTGAACAGCGCCTGGACGACGATGATCACCGTGAGGCCCACCCCGAGAAGACGGCCGAACGAATCCTTCGCGAGCGAGGCGGCGCGGATCCCGCGCGCGAAGATGAGGCCGAAGAGCGCCAGCACGAACGAGCAGCCGATGAGACCCAGCTCCTCGCCCACGATGGCGTAAATGAAGTCGGTGTAGGGGTACGGAAGGAAGAACAGCTTCTGCTTCCCGTTGCCGAGGCCCAGCCCCGTGACGCCGCCCGTGCCCACCGCGATGAGCGACTGGATGGCGTGGAAGCCCTTGCCGAGAGGGTCGTCCTCCGGATTCAGGAACGCGGTGATGCGGTCCCTCCGGTAGGGGGCCGAGAGCGCGTACGCCGTGAGCGTCGGGACGACGAGGAGGAATCCCGTCGCAAACCAACGCGCCGGCAGGCCCGCGTAGAACAGCATGGCCGCCGCGACGACGAGGTACGAGACCGCCGTGCCGAAGTCGGGCTGCAGCAGCACGAGACCCACGAAGAGGCCGAGTCCGGCCGAAACGGGGAGGAGCGTGCGCGTGGGGTGATCGATCTCGTTCTCGCGGCGCGAGAGGAACGCCGCCAGGGCCACGACCACCGCGATCTTCCCGAACTCCGCGGGCTGGATCGCGATGCGCCCGAAGTCCAGCCACCGGCGCGTGCCGTTGATGGGATGGCTGAAGAGCACGGCGACGAGCGCGAGGAAGAGCACCGCCAGCCCGAACCCGATGACGCGGGGATCGTTCAGCCGGCGGTAATCGACGCTCATGAAGCCCCACGCGAGGCCGATGCCGAGGACCATCGCGAACGCCTGCTTGAAGAGGAAGTGGAACGGATGCGATGTGGCGCCCGCGGCCGGGAGATAGATCTGCATCGCCGACGCGCTATAGATCATGAGAAGGCCGAGCCCCATGAGCGCGACGACGGGGATCGAGATCCAGCGGTCGGAAGCGAGCTTGGCCGCCATGTCAGGACACCTCCGGGGACGGAGCAAGGGCGTTCACCAAACCGGCGAAGACTTCGCCACGATGCTCGAAGTTCCGGAACTGGTCGAACGACGAGCAGGCCGGCGAGAGGAGCACCGAGTCGCCGCTCCGCGCGAGCTCACGGGCCTTCGCGACGGCGACGTCGATCGTGCCGCAGGGCACGACCTGGCTCGACGATTCGAGCGCCTCGCCGATTGCGGGTCCCGCCGCGCCGATCGTGAGCACCGCGCGGGCCTTCTGCGAGACGAGCGGCGCGAGCCGCGCGAAGTCGTCGCCCTTGTCCTTGCCGCCCAGGATCACGACGACGGTGCCGTCGGGGAATCCCTCGAGGGACTTCAGCGTGGCGTCGACGTTCGTGCCCTTGGAGTCGTCGTAGTAGGAGACGCCCGCCAGCACGCGCACGAGCTCGGTGCGGTGCGGAAGGCCGCGGAACGCGCGGAACGTCGACGAGACCGTCTCGGGCGTGACGCCGAGAGGGAGCGTCGCGGCGAGCGCCGCGAGCGCGTTCTCCACGTTGTGCGCGCCGGGAAGGGAGAGGTCCTCGCGCTTCCCGAAGATGCGCGGACCCTCTCCGCGGCCGCGGGCGTCGCCGAGGAAGTGGCCGTCCTTCAGGAACGCGCCCAGATTCGCCGACTTCCTTCGCGAGAACTCGAAGCGCCGCGCACGGGTCGCGATGCGCGCGACGAGCGGATCGTCCGCGTTCAGCACGGCGACCTGCGCCTCCCGCTGGTTCTCGAAGATGCGGGCCTTCGCGGCGCCGTAGTCGTCCAGCGAACGGTAGCGGTCCAGGTGGTCGGGCGTGAGGTTGAGGTGCACGGCGACGTCCGGCGCGAAGCGGCGCAGCCCCTCGAGCTGGAAGGACGACAGCTCGACGACCCACGTGCGCGCCGGGGCCAGCTCGTCGGCGGACTTTTCGCCCTTCACCGCGAACGCGATCCAGGGCGTCCCGAAGTTGCCGCAGGCCACGGCGTCGCGGCCCGCCTCGCGGAGCAACGCGGCCACGAGCGCGGTCGTGGTGCTCTTGCCGTTCGTGCCCGTGATGCCCACGACGACGCCCGGCAACAGCCGCGAGGCCAGCTCGATCTCCGAGACGAGGAAGATGCCGCGGGCGCGGGCCTCGTCGAAGATCGGGAGCGTGGGCGGGATTCCGGGCGAGACGATCGCGATCTGGCAGCCGTCGAGGAGAGACGACGGGTGGCCGCCCAGCTCGTAGCGCACGCCGTCTCTTTCGGGAAGACCCTCGAGCGCGGGCTTGGCGTCCGTCCCCACGACCTCGACGCCCCTTCCGGCGAGCGCCTCG
>CAZXSG010000687.1:0-3385 GCA_964643185.1 uncultured Holophagales bacterium | reverse complement strand
TGCTCAAGCTGCCGGACCTGTCGGAGCCGCGCGACTTCATTCGTGGCGATCCGCTGTTGCGTCTCGATCGCCGGTTGTCGACGTTGCTCGACGGCGTCTACCGGCGCGGCGAGTTCTACCTGCGCTGGCTGGAACGCTTCACCGCCCTCAACTTCGGCACCGAGCTGGGCCGCACGTTGACGCGTTTCGTGTGGATGCCGTTCGGGGCCGCGTTTCTGTTGCTGGCCGGCATCGACCGGCTCGTGTTGCAGCACATGGTCGGCGACGACATGAACTTCTCGCTGATGTTCGCCTTCGACGAAGGTAGCGAGCATTCCGTGTTCTCGCGGCCGCGCTTCCTCATGGTGAGGAAGGCGCCCACGACGAGCCCCGCGAACGCGAGCGCGAGAAGGCCCCAGACGGGCTGGCTGAGGAACGAGGAGAGCTGTTTCATCGCGTTCACCAGCGTTATCTCGGAGTCACCGGGAAGACGAAAGCGGAAAGGAGGGCCGCGGCCGCGAGGAACGCGGCGCCGGCCAGCGCGATCTTGTGGAAGGCCTCCCGCCAGCGCGTGTACTTGGTGGTCTTGATCTCGGTCTTCTCGAGAGCGTCGATTGCCGAAAACGTCTCGGCGAGGCCCTTGGCGTCCGTCGCGCGGAAGAAGCGCCCGCCCGTCTCCTTGGCGATGCGTCCGAGCAGCGGCTCGTCGACGTCGACGTTCGCGGTGATGCGCCTCTCGACGATGCGGCCGGTCTCCTCGTCCTTCACCTGCACCGGGATCTCGACGGGCTTGCCCGAGTTCGTGCCGACACCGATCGTGTAGACCTTGATGCCCATGGCCTTCGCGATGCCGGTGGCCGTGTCGGGATCGATCTCACCCGCGTTGTTCGCGCCGTCGGTGAGCAGGATGATGACCTTGGATTTCGCCTTCGAGGGGCGGAGCCGCGAGAGCGCGTTCCCGAGCGCGAGGCCGATGGCCGTGCCGTCGCCCATCTCGCCCATGCGGAGCTCCGCGAGCCGGGTCAGCACCATGGAGCGGTCGGTGGTGAGCGGGGCGATGGTCCGGGAGCGGCCGGCAAACGTCAGGAGGCCGATGCGATCCGAGGAGCGCCCCTCGATGAAATCGCGGGCGCAGGCCTTCGCCACCACGAAGCGGTTCTTGGGCTTGAAGTCCTCGGCGGCCATCGAGCCCGAGCCATCGAGCACCATGAAGATGTCGACGCCCTCGGTCCAGCTCTCCGTTCGCTCGAGGCCGAGCCGCGGCCGCGCGAGGGCGAGGACGAGGAGCGCGAGGCCGAGGTTCGCGAGAGCGAAGGGGAGCCAGCGGAACCTCACGCGCCAGGTGGGCTTCACGTGCCCGACCATCTCGAGGCTGGGGACGACGAAGGCGCCCGTTCCGCGCCGCTCGCGGATGACGTACACCGCGATCGAGACCGGCAGCACGAGGAGGAGAAGCAGCCACTCCGGATCCCGGAAGGACGCTCCGGAACCCAGGATCCGGGTGAGGAGCGTGTCGAGGGAGGAACCGTTCACGGGGTCGCTTCCTTTCGGATCACGGGCGGAGCCGAGGCTTCCCGCGCGGCTCGCGCGAGGTGCTGCGCTTCGAGGACGTCCCGCAGCTTGCGCGCCCGGTCGAGGTTCTCCCGCGCCTCCTGGCGCGTGGAGCGGCCCCGCCCGAACTTCACGCGGTCCGCGCCGGAGAGGAGCTCCGAGAGGCCCACCTCGCGCGGCATGTCCCAGCCCGCGTCGCGCAGGCGGCGGAGCGTCTCGAACGTCGTCCACTCGAGGACGGGCATGTCCAGGCGCCGCTCGAGATAGCGCTTCACGGCGTGCGTGAGATAGGAATAGAAGTCGCGCGAGTCCTCGCCCAGAACGTCGGCCTCACGGGCGAGGCGCTCGAGCGATTCGTCGAGCTCCTCGGCGGGCGACAGCTTCGGGGCGGGGGCTTCTTCCACGGCCGGGGCCTTCTTCTTGCGGAAGAGCGCCCACACCGCGAGGGCGAGGAGCAGCACGAGCGCCGCGAGTCCGCCCCAGAACCAGGCGGAACGTGCGGGGAGGCGCACGCCGCGGTCGGTCTTGATGGCGAGCTCCTCGGGCTTCTGTCCCTCGGGGATGCGAGAGGACACGTCGATGTTCGTCGAGGCCGCCCGCAGCTTGGTCGTCGCGCCATCCTTCGCGGTGACGGTGAGGTGCGGTCCGGGCACGGGCAGCGACCCGGCCGCGAACGACGCGAACGCGACCTGCTGTTTCCAGAGCACGGTCCCCGGAGTCGACGTCTTCTCGATCGCGGGCGGCGCCAGCGGCTCGAACTCGAACGCCATGCCGGAGACGGCCGCATCGCCCTCGGCGGGTTTCGGGCTCACGAGCGCGTCGATCGAGAGGACCGTGCCCTCGGGCACGCTCGCGGTGTACGTCGCGACGACGCGCTCGCCCACCGCGGGCTTCGGCTTGTCGATCGCCACAGCGACGTCGACGGAAACGGGCGAGAGCGCCGCGAGGAGAAGCGTTGCGAGCATCAGCGGACCTTCATGCCCTTGCGCCGCTCGCGTTCCTTGAAGAAGCGGACGAGCTCCTTCTCGTAGGGCTGGTCGGTACGCAGCGGGATCGAGTCGATTCCCGAGGTGCGGAGCACCTTCCCCGGATCGGGAAACCGGCCCGCGGCGTGCCGGCCCCAGGCGGCCCGGAACTTGGGGTCGGACGCATCGAAGACCCGCACAGCGCCGGTCTCCGCGTCGCGGAGGCGCACGAGCCCGGCCTTCGGAAAAGCCGTCTCGCCCGGATCGGTGATGGGAATCGCGATGACGTCGTGCCGGCGGCGGAGGACGCGCAGCTCCTTCTCGTAGTCGCGGTCGAGGAAGTCCGAGATCACGAACACCACGGCGCGCTGCTTGAGGAGGGCCGACGCCTTGCGGAGCGCGAGGGCGAGGTTCGTCCGCGTTCCCTTGGGCGTTCCCGAGAGCGCCTCACGCACGATGACGAGCGCGTGGTCGAGGCCTTTCCTCGGCGGCACGAAGCGTTCCATGCGATCGGTGGCGAAGAGAGCGCCCACGCGGTCGTTGTTCTTCACGGCCGCGAACGAGACGAGCCCGGCCAGCTCGGCCATGAGATCGCGCTTCGTGAGATATCGGGTTCCGAAGCCCTGCGACGCCGAGACGTCGAGCACGAGGAGCACGGTGAGGTCGCGCTCCTCGACGAACTTCTTGATGTGCGGCACGCCCGTGCGCGCGGTGACGTTCCAGTCGATGGCGCGCACGTCGTCGCCCGGCACGTACTCGCGAACCTCGGAGAACTCCATGCCGCGGCCGCGGAACACGGAGTGGTACTCGCCGCCGAGCCCCCCGGTCACGAGGCGGTTCGGTCGTACGCGGCTCCGGCGGATCTTCCGGACGGTCCGCTTGGTCCGCTC
>CAZXSG010000686.1:0-3386 GCA_964643185.1 uncultured Holophagales bacterium | reverse complement strand
CAGATCGGTCACCGACAGCTCGGGATCCCGGAGGGATCCCTCAGCGGTCCTACCGGACCGTCGGGATTCCTGCCGGACCGCCCGGGCCGCGCGCTTTTTGGCCATCGAATCGGATGATAGGGGCGGGCTCCCGCGCGCCTACAATGTCCGGAAACGATTCGCCCTGGGGCGACACGTCAGGTGGAGGAGCAACGAGTGGGGATGCGAATGCGGGCCGCGTTGATCGTTTTTTCGGCCGTTCTCCTGATCCCGGGCCTCGCCACCGCGCAGGGCGCTCCCGAGGGTGACGAAGCCGAGACCGTGACCCCGAGCGGCTCGGCTCCGCCGAGGCTCGTCATCAAGGGCTTCGGTGACGTGAACTTCCGGCTGTTCAAAGAGAAGGCCACGAACGACGACACCCGCAATTCGTTCTTCCTGGGCCAGATCGATCTCTTCCTCACGTCGCAGCTCGCCGAGCGCGTCTCGGTGCTCGCCGAGCTCGTCGCGAAGTTCCGCACGAACAACGACCCGTTCTACGACGTCGACCGGATCCACATCACGTATCACCTGTCCGACACCGCCAACATCCGGCTCGGGAAGATGCACGCGGCCCTCGGCTACTGGAACCAGACGTACCACCACGGCGCCTGGTTCCAGACCACCGCCGCGCGCCCCGAGATCTACCTCTTCAACGGCATCCTCCCGATCCACCTCATCGGCATCGAGCTCTACGGCACCAAGACTCTCGGGCCCGTCGACATCGACTACACCGTGAGCGCCGGAAACGGCCGCGGCAAGACGCTCGCCGATACGACGAACGTGTCCGATTTCAACAACGCCAAGGCCGTGAACGTCCTCGCGAGCATCGCTCCGGCGGCGATTCCCGGCTTCAAGATCGGAGGAGATCTCTGGCTCGACACGATTCCGCCCGGCGACACGGCGACGCGCGTGGACTCGATCAAGGAGCGGCTCTGGGGGGTACACGCCGTCTATCTGAACGGGCCGGTCGAGCTCCTCGCCGAGTACTTCGAGATGAACCACGTCGTGAAGTCGGCGGCGCGGCCGTCCTTCGACGCCCAGGGCGCTTACGCGCAGGCGGCGTACCAGATCTCCGCGGAATGGAAGCCCTACTACCGGTTCGACTACCAGAACGTCGAGAGCGGAAACCCCTATCTCACGGCCCCGGGACGTCTGCAGCGCCACACCGTGGGCGCGCGCTGGGATCCCTTCACCTGGAACGGGCTCAAGCTCGAGCTTTCCGCCGGCCGCCGGGATGGCCACAACGAGCGGGCTCTGCTGGCGCAGACCGCTTTCACCTTCTGAGAAGAGACGCGTGATGAAGATCCCGAATCGCTCCGCCGTCCTCTTTGCTCTCCTCGTTCCGCTCGCTTCGGCCTCCAATGCCGCAATCGGGCTCGACGTCGCGATCATCGTGAACACCGCAAACCCAACGACCTCGATCTCGTCCCGCGAGCTCGAGAAGATCCTCAAGCAGGACAAGCAGAACTGGGAGGACGGCAAGAAGATCCTCCTCGTGCTCCAGGAGACGGGCACGGCCGAGAAAGAGGTCGTGCTCAGCAAGGTTTACAAGATGCAGGAGGCCGAGCTGAAGAAGTTCTGGCTCTCCAAGATGTTCCGCGGCGAGATCGCGTCGTTTCCCAAGACGCTCAGCTCCTCGGGCTCGGTGTCGCAGTTCGTGGGCAAGGTTCCGAATGCCATCGGGTTCGTCGACGCTTCCCTCGTGAGCGGGGTGAAGGTCGTCAAGGTCGACGGGAAGCTCCCCGGGGAGGCCGGTTACCCGCTGGCGTCGAAGTAGGGCGCGCCGAGGATGTCGCTTCGGACCCGGCTGGTCCTCGCCGTCCTCGGGCTGGCCCTGCTGCCGCTCGTCCTGGCTGGGTTCCTCTCCGATCGCAGTGTCGAGAGCGCGTTCCGGAAGGACCTCGGAACGAGCTTCACGCGCCGTGCTGCCGACAGCTCCGACAAGGTCGCGCGCAGCCTGCAGGACGCGCAGCACGCGCTCGAGACGTGGGCGAGCCTCAGCTTCATGCAGGAGGTCCTCACCGACGACCTGGACGGCAAGATCTCGAGCTTCCTCATCGGCATCTCCCGCAAGTACACGTCGTTCGCGAGCCTCCAGGTCCTGAAGACGACGGGTGAGTGCGTCTCGGCGAGCGACCCGCGCTTCATCGGCGAGAAAGCGCAGGACCGCGAGCTGGCCCGCGCCCTCGAAGGGCAGCTCTCGATCGGCGACGCGCACTACTCCGAGCCGGATTCCCAGTGGGTCGTGACGTTCGCGACCCCGATCCAGCTCGAGGGCGAGGTCGTCGGCGTCCTTCTCGGAAAGTGGAAGGCCGACGAGCTTTCGGCCATCACCCAGGTGGGCAGCCAGGGCGAGAGCGTGGGCGTTTACGTGCTCCGCAAGGACGGCCTCGTCCTCGCGGGGCCCGAACCGGCCGAGCGCTACAAGCGCAACGTCGAGGCCGAAGGGGCCGAGAGCGCGTCGAGGGCCGTCAAGGGCCAGCAGGGCTTCGTGGAAGAGCGCCTGAGGGGGCGTCCCGTGCTCTCGGGCTTCTCACCCTTTCAGTCCGAAGGGGCGCTTTCGAGCCTCGGCTGGGCCGTCCTCGTCACCCAGGACGAGGCCGTCGCGTTCGCGCCGATCCGCAAGATGCGGGGCTGGATGGGTGGCATCGCGCTCGCGCTCGCTCTCGTGATCGTGCCGCTCACCGTGCTCCTCGGCCGGCAGATCACGGGCCCCGTCATCGACATCTCGCGCGCCGCGCAGAGGGTTGCCCGCGGAGACTTCGAGGCGCGGGTGACGCCGAAGACGAACGACGAGATCGGGGCCCTCGCGAAGGCGTTCAACGACATGACGACCGATCTCGCGAGCCAACGCGCCGAGCTCGTGGACAAGCACTACGTCGATTCCATCCTGGCGTCGATGCTCGACACGCTCGTCGTCCTCGACGCCAAGGGCGTGATCAAGACGGTCAACCGCGCGACGACAGACCTCCTCTTCTACGAGGAAGGCGATCTTCTGGGCCAGCCGGGCCACGTGCTCACGGGTCAGACGCCCGAGGACGCCGAGCGCCTCGTCGCCACGATCCGGGAGAAGCGATCGTTCAGCGCGCCGGATTTCTCGTACCGCACCAAGTGGGGAGGCACCGTGCCCGTGAGCCTCTCGGCGAGCGTGATGCGCGACGACAAGGGGGATGTGCGCGGCATCGTGTGCATCGCGAAGGACATCACCGATCTCAAGAGGCAGCAGGAGGAGCTCCGCGAGGCCAAGGAGGCTGCCGAGCAGGCGAACCGTACGAAGAGCCAGTTCCTCGCGAACATGAGCCACGAGCTGCGGACCCCGCTGAACGCCATCATCGGCTACAGCGAGATGCTCCACGCAGAGGCCCCGG
>CAZXSG010000685.1:0-3390 GCA_964643185.1 uncultured Holophagales bacterium | reverse complement strand
AAGGTAGAGATCCATTGACCACGTGCGGGCTTCGGAGATGGGGCTTGGGGGTTCAGGCGTCCGGCGCGCGGGCACTAGCCAAGGTTGGCGCTTCCATATCCAAGCCTCCCGACGATTGTACCGAAGCGTTTCCGTCCGAATGCGTGAACGGCCCGTATGATTTGGCCGTGCGCGAGACGATCCGGCGAGCCATCACCGTGCGGGCGAGCCCCGAGCGTGCGTTCGCGGCGTTCACCGAGGTCCGAGAGGTGCTCAAGTGGCTGGCCGACGGCGCGGTGATCGGCCAGCGCGCGGGCGGCCGCTGAGGGCTCGGGTGGTACTCGGACCCTGAGGGGACCTCGGGCTACAACATCGTCGGCGTTTTCGAGGAGTTCGAGCCCTGGACAAGATTCGTCGTCGGGGGCCTGACGTTCACGACACCGGAGGACGAGGAGCTAGGGCCCATGAGGCTCACCGTCTCGTTCGTCGCGCTCTCGGACGAAGAGACCCGCGTCGAGGTGGTGCAGGAGGGCGTAAGCACCGAACCCTCTTGGGACACGTACCGGACGGGGCTCGATGGCTCGTGGGAGAAGAACCTTGAGGGTCTCAGGCGCTGGCTCGAGGAAGCGGGGGCGCTGCCCGGAAGGAACGACCTCAAGATCTGCGCCATGAGGCTTTGGATGACGGAGCCCTGGTTCCAGGCATCCCAGCCTTCGGCGAGACGGCCGTCCCGGATGGTCAGCAGGTGATGCCTCGAAACGCGACGGGACTTCCCGTGGCTCGGAATCCCAGCCCGTCTCCGGTGTGCGTGCCCGTCACCCGCCACCGCACGACGACGGCGTCGCCTTCGCAGGCCGTTGCCTCGACCTCGACGCGCAGGTCGGGAAAGGCTCCCAGGAGCGCGGCCCGGGCGGCCCGGAACTCCTCGGGACCGCGCGTGTCGCCGCCTTCCATGTGCCCAACGGAGGAGGCTGAGAGGAGCTCGTCGATCGTGGCCTCGCGACGCTCGTTCCAGACTTCGTGTATCCAGCGCAGGGCAACCGCCCGATTCGGCTCGCTCATCCGCGAAGTCTAGTCCCGAAAAAAGAAAAGGGGCGCCTTGCGGCGCCCCTTCCCCCTGTTCCGAACTTACGTTCGGAACTTAGAAGTCCATGCGGAAACCGACCTGGTAGTTGCGGGGGCGCTGATACGCCGTGGGCGTACGAGCGGCCGGGTTCGCGCCGGCGTTGCCGTTCGTGGAGTACAAGGTGGGCTGCTCGGAGTTGGTGGCGTTGAGCACCGTGCCGATGACCGTGGCCGAGAAGCCGCTCTTGATGAAGGAGAGCGGGATTTCCTTCCGCAGCTCGAAGTCCACGTTGTGGAGGACCTTCGTGCGGTTGGAGCCACGGGGGTCTACGAACACGTTGCCGAAGCCGTTGGGGCTCGTGCTCACGACGTTGTAGGGGGCACCGGAGCGGTAGGTGTAGTTGACGACGAAGTCGGTCTCGATGAAGGGCACGCGGTAGGAACCGAACACCTTGAAGCGGTTCCGGGCGTCATCGTTGAGGTAGCCGTAGCGGTTGACGAAGTTGTCCGGGAAGAGGTCGGCGTCGTCGGAGGCGTACTGGCCGTCGGCGGAGTCGATCGTGCCCTGGCTCTTGGACCACGTGTAAGAGGCGTCCACGATGCCGCGGCTGAAGGTGTAGCGGCTCTGGAGGATGATGCCCTTGTAGGTCTTCTGGAGGTAGTCCTCGATGCCGATGTCACGTCCGGGCTGGTTGGAGATCCAGAAGTCCGGGCACTCGGTCTGGTTGATGCACGTGTCTTCGTAGATGTCCTGGGTGTCCTTCTTGATGTACGAGATCGAGGTCGACAGGCCGCGGAAGATCTCGCGCTCGATCGCGAAGTTGTACTGAACGTCGTAGGTGGGCTTCAGCTTGCCGTCGATCAGGGCCGCCGTGAGGAACTGGCCGCCCGTCTGCTGGAGGAAGTTCCAGGAGCTGGTGGTGGTGGACCAGCGGTAGACGCGGGTCACGGGCGAGTTGATGCCCGAGTCGAAGAGGCGGGCGAGCGTGAGGGCCGCGTCGACGTAGAAGTGGCCGTAGTTGGCGCGGATGGAGGTCTTGCCGTCGCCGAACACGTCGAAGGCCGCCGAGATGCGGGGCTGGAACTTCTTCATGTCGAGGACCTTGATGTCCTGGTTGTTGTAATAGTTGTTCGTGTCGTAGCGGACGCCGAGGTTGATCGTGAGCTGGCTGATGGGGCGCCACTGGTCCTGAACGTAGAACGCGAGGCCGGTGCCTTCGCGGTTCACCGGGTCGGCGCGCTCGGCGACGTTCTGCTGGAAGGGGATGCGGGTGACGCCGTCAGCCGCGTAGCTGAACGTGAACGTGGCGCCGCACACGCGGCCCGTGGGGCAGAACGCGGCGTTCGACGGGGTGCCGGTCGTGATGTTTGTGGAGGGGAACTTGGTCTTCTCGCCGTCGGCGCCGACCTTGATCTGGTGGTTGCCGCCCATGCCCGTGAGGAAGATGGTGGCGGCGCCGCCGAACTGCGTGCGATCGCGGTCCGACGTCTGGAAGTTGTTGTAGTTGTCGTACGCGACGCCGGAGAGACGGTTCGTCCAGCGCGGGGTCGCGAGGTCGCCGCTCGTCGGACCGGTCGTGAGGGAGCTGTTGGACTGGCCGACCTGGATCTCACCGAGGATCGTGGAGGAGAAGAAGCCGTTCAGCTTGAGGTTGAAGATCTCGGATTCCTGGATCTGCGTCGCAGCGGCCTCGGGGCGCACGGAGGCGCTGTTTGTGACGCCCGGGATGTCCGCCTCGGCCTTCGTGTAGTTCGCGAAGCCGTTGAACTGCGGGTTGATCGTGAAGGAGAGCTTGAGGCCGTAGTTCCAGCCCTCGAACTTACGGTCGACCGGGTTCGGGTTCTCGGCCCGGATCGCGGTGCTCGTGGTGAACGGCGTCGCCGCCGTGATAGGGCGCTGCACGTTGGCGAAGAACCAGAGGCGGTCCTTGAGGACCGGGCCGCCGAGCGTGAAGGCGGGCTGGATGTTCTTGGACTTCGTGAGGTCGGGGTTGAAGAGGTCCGTCGACTCGGAGAACTTGTTCGTCGAGTAGCGGATGTCGGCCGAGCCGGAGAACTCGTTGCCGCCGGACTTCGTCACGACGTTCAGGGTGCCGCCGGAGGCGCGACCGAACTCGGCCTCGAAGCCGGACGTCTGGAGGTTGATCTCCTGGACCGAGTCCGGGTTGAGGTTGAACGCGAACGTGTGCGTGACCGGGTCGGTGGTGTTGATGCCGTCGACCAGCCAGGAGTTCTCGAGGACGTTGCCGCCCATGACGTTCGGGTTACCGCCGCCTGTCGTGACGCCCGGCGCTGCCGAGAGAACCGACTGGTAGGTGCGGCCGCCGGAGCCGATTGGAACCTTCT
>CAZXSG010000684.1:0-3391 GCA_964643185.1 uncultured Holophagales bacterium | reverse complement strand
GAGGAACGAACGGCCCATCAGCTCGGCGAGGGGCGCGTACTCGAGGTTCGTGAGGCCCGCACCGCCGTGCTCGGTGCCCGGCAGGAAGAGATTCCAGAGGCCCGCGGCCCTGGCCTTCGCCTTGAGGTCCTCCATGACCCGCGGCTGCTTCCACGTGCGGAAGTCCGGCCCGTGCACGAGCTCCGCGGCATAGGCGGCTTCGGCCGGGAGGACCTCGGCCTCGAGGAAACCGGTCATCCGTTCGATGAGATCGAGAGCCTTCGGCGAGTGGGCGAAATCCATGCGGTAGGTTAGAACGCTTCACCACAACTTCATCCGGATTGCACCGTAGAAGGGCGCATATGAACGAACCGCTCCTGACCCTGGAGAACGTCACGAAGAGCTTCCCGCCACGAGTGGCCGTGGACCGGGTCTCGTTCGAGGTGCGCCGCGGCGAGATCTTCGCGCTCCTCGGCCCGAACGGCGCGGGAAAGACCACCACGGTGCGCATGCTCGTGGGCCTCAACCGGCCCGACTCCGGCCGCATCCATTTCGCGGAGCCCGATCGCCGTGGGAGGCTCGGCTATCTGCCCGAGGACCGCGGCCTCTGGCGGGACATCCCTGTGCACCGCACGCTCGTACACTTCGGGGTGCTCCACGGCCTGGCGCGTCCCGTGGCCGCCGAGCGGGCCGATCGATGGCTCACCGAGATGGGCCTCTTCGACCGTCGGAACGACAAGCTCGAGACGCTCTCGAAGGGCAACCAGCAGCGCGTCCAGTTCGTCACGGCCGTGCTCCACGAGCCACCCCTCGCGATCCTGGACGAGCCGTTCTCGGGCCTCGATCCCGTGGCGCAGGACTTCTTCCTCCGCATCATCAAGTCGCTCCGCGACCGGGGCACGACGGTGGTCCTCTCGGCGCACCAGATGGATCTCGTGGAACGGGTCTCCGATCGGCTGCTGCTCATGAACCGTGGCCGCACCATCCTCGCGGGCAGCGTGTCCGAGCTGGCCGAGCAGAACCCGGGCAAGCGGCTGCACGACCTCTTCGTCGAGAGCGTGAAGGCCGACGACGGCGGGCGTCCCACCGAAGAGGAGGCCGCATGAACCTGAAGGAACGCGCCCAGCTCACGTTCGACGTCGCCGTGTGGGAGTTCTTCCGCTACTTCAAGTGGAAGGACCTCGTCATCGGCTTCGTCGTCTTCACCGTTCTCTCGGCCGCGGGTTTCCTGGGCGGAATGCTCGTGGGGACGTCGGGCCGCATCGTGAAGGTCGCGACCCTCGGGGATGGCGCGGACGCGCTCGTCGCGCCGAAGAAGAGCCGGGTCGAGCTGGTGGCGGCCGCGGGGCGCAGTGAGGCCGAGCTGCGAAAGGCCGTCGCGGAGGGCGACCTCGACGCGCTGCTCCTGGTGCCGAGGGGCGAGGCGGCGACGCTGGTGGTGAGAAAGGAGCCCCGCTACCGGCCCGAGATCCAGTCGATCCTCGACGAGACCGCCAAGCGGCAGCGGCTTTCGGCCCGCGGCCTCACGCCGGACGAGCTGAAGGCGCTGCTGGCGCCGGCCACGCTCGAGATCGTCTACGAGGGGAAGGGCGGGCCCAAGAGCAAGGCCGTGAAGCTGACGGCCGTGATCTTCATCGTGGCGACGCTCATGGGGACGATCCTGGGAATGGCGTACATCTTCACGGGCATCACGGGCGAGAAGCAGCAGCGCGTGACGGAGCAGGTGATCGCGGCCATCGGGCATCAGCCCTGGATCGACGGCAAGGTGCTCGGCATCGCGGCCTACGTGATGACGACGATGGCCAACCTGGCGGTGGGCTCCGTGCTCCTCACGGTGGGCATCTGGGGGTTCTCGGGCATGTCGTCTCCGTTCCCGCTCTCGGCCGTGCCGCTCGGCGCGTTCTTCCTCTGCGCGCTCTTCATGGTGCTCGGGCTCCTGCTCTGGAACGCGTTCTTCGCGGCCATCGCGGCCATCGTGAACGACCCCAACACGTCTCAGAAGAGCTCGGCCATGTTCCTGCCGATCCTGCCGCTCTCCCTGGCCCTGGCGGCGGTGAAGGACCCGGACTCCCTGCTCTCGCGCGTGCTCGCGATTCTGCCGTTCACGAGCCCCTCGGCGCTGCCCGTGCGCTACGCGCTGTCGACGATCTCGCCGTTCGAGATCGTGGCCGCGGTCGCGTTCATGCTGGCCGCCATCTGGGTCTGCCGCCGGGCCGCCGGCCGGATCTTCGAGATCGGCATGCTGATGTACGGCAAGGAGCCGACGTGGAAGGAGATCGGAAGGTGGGTCCGCAGCTCCTGAGGTTGCGAGCCTAGGGCCTCTCCGCGAGAAGGGGACGGAGGTCGTTTTCGACTCCGAGAACGGGCGCCCACTTGGAGAGGTAGGCGAGGTCCAGGGATTCGCCCCATATCGTCAAGACGCCGCGGACGTCCCCGAGCTGGCGTTCAGAAACGCGCCCGCCCGAGACGAACCACTCGAGCTTCGTGAGGACGACGTCCTCCGGAGACAGGAGAGGGAGAGCAAGGTCCGGTGCGAACGGCAGGGGAACCGAACCGAGGCGCGCCCAGACACCGAGGTCGAAGGGACGGGTACCGGCCAGATAGACGTCGATCTTCGTCATCGAGGAGTAGTGAACGACGTTGAAGCAATCGCGCTCCCGGACGGCTTCATTGACCATTTCTCTGCTCGCGTAAAAGTCCACGGCGAGGGCTGCGACGAACGGGCCCGTGTGATCGGGCCGCATGTCGACGACGAGATCCACGTCGAGGGTTGACCGGACGACCCCCTGAATCGAGCTCGCCACCGAACCGCCGACGTAGTGGGGTATCTCGAGGTCCCGGAGCGTTCGCAGCACCGGGACGAGCGCGCGGGCGAGGTCGTTCCCGGTGGTCACCTGGTAGGTAACCCGGGACGAACAGGGCCGGCGGCGCCTGCCACCTTCGAGAGATCGGCACGCAACCGCGCGGCAAGATCGGCTCCGTAGTTCCGTTCGACGAACAGAAGATCCCGCTCGTCGTCCGAAAGCCCTGGGTGGCTGGTCTTCAGCGCTTCGCGAGCAAGCGCCACGAGCCCCGCGGAGAAGGAAAACGTCAGCTCGAGCTTACGTTCGGGGGTCGCCTTCCTCATCAGTTCGATCTGGAGGTCGTCGACGGCGCGGTTCATGCCCTGAGTGTATCCGCGGAACCTCTCGCCCGGGTCGTGCGTATCCCTACCGAAGCGGCAGACTTCGTTCGGGTGGGGCATCGCCCCGGAGGCGCACATGGGCAAGCTCTTGAAGACTCTGATCCTCCTCATCGTTCTGGGCGGCGCGGCGACCGGCGTCTACGCGTTCCGCAAGAGCAACGGCAAGGACAAAGGCGGGCTCAAGGCGGTCGCCGCCGAGACCGGGGCCATCACCGAGAAGGCCCTGGC
>CAZXSG010000683.1:0-3409 GCA_964643185.1 uncultured Holophagales bacterium | reverse complement strand
TGTCGGACCCGACCCCGGTCCTGAAACGGAACGGCCGTGTGCTCGTATCGGCAGATGGCTCCGCGAAGCCCCTCCCGGCAGGCGCGTTCGAGCCGCTTCTCGAACGCGAGGCGTATCGCAGCTACCTCGCGCACCTCGCGGCACGCGAGGCCGGCGAATCCGACGCGGCCGTGAAGAGCGCGCTCGCGACCGAGCAGGTCAAAGTGAGCATCGAGCGGCGGATCATGATTCCGTCCACCACGCTCCTCGTACTCGAGAGCGAAGCGGACTATCGACGCTTCGGTCTCGAGCGGCGCGCTCTCGCGTCGATTCTCACCGTGGGCTCCACGGGAATCGAGCGGCTCGACCGTACGGTACCCAGCACGTTCCCGATCGAGACACAGAAGGGAGCCGATAGGGATGCCCGGCGTTTGGCGGGACCCGAGTCGCGATCGGTTCCGAACGGCCGCAAGGAAGACACCCGGGTTTCGGAAGCGCTGAAGATCCAGGCCTCGGGCCGCGCTGCCGCCGCGCCGAAGGACGCCGCGGCAACGGCCCCCTCGGAGATCCGGATTTCGGCCGAGGCTCCCGTCGTCGAATCGAGGCTGAACAGCTCCGGCTACTTGGCCGGCTCCGCTCCGCCGTCTGTTTCCCAGCCCCTCCAGGCTCCGGCTCCCCCTCCGGCGGCCTTCTCGGCCGACATCGTCCCAGAGGTCCCAGAGGAAGTCGTGCCTCAGAGTCGCGAGGACGCGCCCCGGCCGTCGCGCCCAGCGCCAGAGCCCCAGGTCCAGCGCCGCCGGGCTCCTCAGCCGGTTCCGAGCTCCACCCCGGCGCCGGTGCGCCGGCCCGACTGGACCGAGCCCGGGGCCATCTCCCTGGCCGACCTGAAAGCGCTGCGCGAACGTGTGAACGCGAACCCTCTCGACCGCCGCGGCTACAACGCCTTCACCGACGCGCTGGCTTCGCGGCGCGAATGGAAAGAGCTGCGCGAAGCGTGCCGCGCATGGCAGCGCTACGACCCCGAGAACCCGCAGGTCTACGAGATGCTGGGGGAGGCGGCCCGCGAGCTGGGCCGCGCGTCCGAGGCGCTGCGCGCGTTCGGCTCGCTCGTCGAGGTCGCCCCGGGCAAGCCCGAGCTGCTGCAGCGCGCCGGGCTGCTCCTCTTTCGCGCCGGCGACCGCACCCTGTTCGAGGTGCCACTCCGCCGTGCGCTCGAGCTGCGGCCCGACCGCGTGAACGCCTACCGCCACCTCGCGTTCGCACTGTGGCAGGCGGGCCGCATCGAAGAGGCCGCGCGGGTTCTGGAGGAAGCCTCACGACGCACGTTCCCCGACTGGTACGGCAATGCCCAGCGCGTTCTGCGCGAGGAGCTGGCGTACGTGTATCGCGCCTGGCTCGCGAAGAGCCCCTCGAAGGACCGCGAGATCGCGCGCCGGGCCCGCGAGCACGGGGCCGACCTCGAGCGGACCGATGCCTTCCGGGCCACGCTCGTGTGGGAGACGGACGCAAACGACGTGGACCTCCACGTGGTGGATCCGCGCGGCGAGGAGTGCTTCTACAGTCATCGTCGTACGGCGACGGGGCTCGAGCTCTACGAAGACATCACGCGCGGCCTGGGTCCCGAAGTCATCCGGTCCGAGACCTCCGTGCCGGGCACGTATGCCGTGGGCGTGAACTACTTCAGCGCGGGGCCCATGGGCGTCAGTCGTGGCGTGCTGGTCGTCCTCGCACCCACCGTGAAGATCGTGCCGTTCCGTCTGGTGGAGGGCGGGCGGGACATGCGGCTCTTGGCCCGCGTGGAGCAGAGCCCCGTTCGCAGGATCTCGCAGTGAAGGATGGCGGCTCCTGGAGTATCTTGTGCCGGGTTGAGGAATCCGTTTCGAAGGAGCCATCCGGCGCGAGGCGCCGTCACGGACGAAGCCGTGCGCTGGGCGTATCGGCTGCTTCTGGGGAGAGAGGCCGAGAGCGACGCCGTGGTTCGTGGCCACGCTCTCGCGCATGCGAGCCTTCGGGATCTCCGCCGGTCGCTCCTCGCGTCCCCCGAGTACTACCAGAAGAACGTCGACCTCCGGAAGCAGAGCGTGGAGTGGGCCATACGGCTCCTCCTCGATCGCGAGCCCACGCCCGAGGAAGTCTCGCTCTTCGCGGCGACGTGTGCCACGACGCCGGACCTGACCCGGCTCGTCATGGGCATGGCCGAGTACGACGGCGCGCGGGCTCAGGCGGCGTCCGCACAGCGAATCGCGGGGACCGTCATCGTCGAGTTCGACCAGGGGGGCCGGCTGTTCATCGACCTCCGCGACGAGGCCATCGGCGTCGGAATCCTGAGGGGTGAGTTCGAGCCGGCGGAGACGGCCTGGTTCTGCGAGCGACTGAAGCCCGGAGATCGCGTCGTCGACATCGGCGCGAACATCGGGTACTTCACCGTCCTGGCGGGCCGTCGCGTGGGGCCTTCCGGCCGCGTCTACGCCTTCGAGCCCGTCCCTCACGTGAGGAATCTCCTCGCGCGCTCGGTTGCCGAAAATCGCCTCGAGGATCGAACCGAGATCAGCAGCCTGGCGATCGGCGACAAAGCGGGACACGCTCGTATCGTGACGCTGCCCCTCGACGCCGGAGCCGTCAACTCCGGGGGCTCCTACCTCACCGCTGGCGAGGTTCCCGTCCGCCATCTGGGAATCGACGTCACGCTGGCGCCGCTCGACAGTCTCACGTTTCCCGAGAGGGTGCGGGTCATGAAAGTCGACGTAGAGGGAGCCGAACCGCTCGTCTTCAAGGGTGCCGCGGCCTTCCTCCGGGACCACAGGCCCTCGATTCTCTGTGAGGTCAACCCGCACCAGCTGCTCCGGACGGCAAACGCCACGCCCGATGATCTGCGGCGGCTGCTGACTCGGGCCGGATATCTCGTCGAGCGCCTGGACGGCACACCGAGCGAACAGACGATCGAGCCGGGAGAGGTCGTGACGATCACGGCCGAACCTGGCCCATGACCGTCAAATCGCCAGCCCGACGTCGCCTTCGAGCACCGAAGTCTTCAGCCTTGGACGCTCTCCGCTCTTCCACAGGGTAGCCGTGTGGAGTACCCGATATCGGATGGGCCCGCCGTCCGGTCTTTCGCTGCGCGCAATGGGACGCGGAATGCAGACGAACTCGGTGCGCATCTCATCGGCCGACAGCTGGACCTTCGCGTAACCGTGCCCTCCGAGGTCCACGAACTCGAGGTGCGGAGCCAGATCCGGATTGGACAGCGACCGTGCGCGCTTCAGGTCGAAGCTCTTTGCATACTCGAAGCACGCACGGACGCCGTGCCGGAGCAGCATGTTGTGGGTCCAGTCCGGCTTGGCCCCTGCCACCAGGTAGGCAAGAAACAGCGGCCTCAACGGAGCGTCCTTCTTGGGGCTGTTGTCATAGGACTCCATGGCACCCGGGCTCC
>CAZXSG010000682.1:0-3410 GCA_964643185.1 uncultured Holophagales bacterium | reverse complement strand
GGCGGGACGGGCCCGGGGGGGCGCGCGGGCCCTCCGGGGGGCCGGGTGGCCGTTCCGCCGTTTTCCCGAGTTAACGGAAGGGGGGCGGGCCCCGCTCACGACGCGCTTTCGCGACGGGCTCTTCCCGCTCCTCGGGCCGCGCGCCGTGACGATGAGCCCGGGCCATCCGTTTCCGCTCATCCCGGCGCTCACGCTCTGCGTGGCGGCGGTGACGCGCGGACCCGACACCGAGCTCGACCACCTTTCGATCCTCAAGATCCCGCCCGAGGTGCCGCGCTTCTACTCGGTCCCGGGTGGCGTCCTCCCGGTGGAGGAGATCGTGATCGCGCACCTCGCGCGGCTGCACCCGGGGCGCGAGATCGACGCCGCTCACGTCTTTCGCATCACGCGAGCCGACACGTCGGTCGTGGAAGAGGGCGCGGGCGATCTCCTGCACGTGGTGGAAGAGGGTGTCGCGCAGCGCGCGCGAAACGCCGTCGTGCGGCTCGAGGTGGACTCCCGCATGCCGAAGACCGTCCGCGACCGGCTCGTGAAGGAGCTGCGCTTCGAGCGGCCCGGCGAGCCCTTCGTGCTCACGCCCGCGGAGATCTTCGAGGTGGACGGCCTCCTCGATCTGCGTTGCCTACGGGATCTCGCGGGAGGCACCGGCTGGCCGGGAGCGAGGGAGGTTCCCGGTGGGTCGTATCCGCCGTTCGCCGGCGCGGATCCGGTTCCCGAGGGCGAGCCCCTCCTCGACGTCCTGGATCGGGGCGACGTGCTGGTGCACCACCCGTACGAGAGCTTCGACGCGACCGTCGTGCGGTTCTTCCGCGAGGCCGCGAGGGACCCGGACGTGCAGTCCCTGAGGCTCACGCTCTACCGGGCCGGCGACCCCTCGCCCATCGTCGAGGCGCTCCTCGAGGCGCGGGCGCGGGGCAAGGAGGTCGCGGCGTTCGTGGAGCTGAAGGCCCGCTTCGACGAGGAGCGGAACATCGGCTGGGTGAAACGGCTCGAGGACGCGGGAGCCTCGGTGGTGTACGGGCTCCCGGGCCTCAAGACGCACGCGAAGGCGGCGCTCGTGGTGCGCCGCGAGAACGGCGTCCTCCGCCGCATCGTCCACGTGGGCACGGGGAACTACAACGCCGCGACGGCCCGCTTCTACACCGACTTCGGCCTGTTCACGAAGGACGAGGCCCTCGGGCTCGACCTGAACGACTTCTTCAACGAGCTGACGGGCTCCTCCCGCGCGCCCCGCGCGCCGTTCCGCAAGATCCTCGTCGCACCCCGCACTCTCCTCGACGGCCTGGTCTCGAGGATCGACCGGGAAGCGGCCGCGGCGCGGGCGGGCGGCGAGGCGTGGATTCGCGGGAAGCTCAACGGGCTCTCGGACGCGCGGGTCATCGAGGCGCTCTATGCCGCGTCTCACGACGGCGCGACGGTTTCCCTGGTCGTCCGCGGGCTCTGCACGCTCCGGCCCGGGGTCCGCGGCATCTCGGAGAACATCCGCGTCGTGAGCATCCTCGGCCGCTTTCTCGAGCACGCCCGCGTGATCGCGTTCGCGAACGGAGGCCAGCCCGAGGTCTTCATCGGCTCGGCCGACTTCCGCCCCCGCAATCTCAGGCGGCGGGTGGAGCTGCTCGCGCCCGTCGAGGATCCGCTGCTGAAAGAGCGACTCCTCCGGGTACTGGACGGCGAGCTCGCGTCGCCGGCCGGGTTCGATCTCCGCCCCGACGGGTCCTACGCTCGAATGTCTGTTTCCCGACAGGCAACCTGACGGTCTTCTGACGCATTCGTCCTCGCTCGAACCCCAGACGTGAGGAAATGCACGCATGGCGGCTGGTACGTCTCGTGCAGACAGCTGATCGGCGGCGGAAGCCGATCCGTAGAATGAGCGCACATGTCTGATCCGAAGGACACCGAACACCTCCTCGAGGCGCTGTGGCGCGACCTCGCCGACCGCTACGAGAAGGAGCGGGCGCTCGGCAAGGGCGGCATGGCCGTGGTGTTCCTGGCCCGCGACAAGAAGCTCGACCGGCGCGTCGCGCTCAAGGTGCTGAGCCCCGAGATCGCCTCGCCCACGGCCCGCGAGCGCTTCCTCCGCGAGATTCGCATCACGGCGCGGCTCCAGCACCCGAACATCCTGCCCCTCATCGACTCCGGCCTGGCCGGGGGGCTTGCGTACTACGTGATGCCGTACGTCGAGGGCGACTCGCTCAGGGAGCACATTTCCTTCCAGGGCAAGCTCACGGGGTTCGCCGCCGCGCGCCTCGCGCGGGGCATCGCCCGGGCCCTCGCGCACGCGCATGCCCAGGGCGTCGTGCACCGGGACATCAAGCCCGAGAACGTCCTCATTTCGAGCGGCCAGGCCGTGGTGGCCGACTTCGGCGTCGCGCACGCCATGGCGGGATGCGGCGCCCAGGACGGCACGCTCACGATGGCGGGCAGCGCGATCGGCACGCCCGCGTACATGAGCCCCGAGCAGGCCGAGGGCCGCTCGGACCTCGACGGCCGGAGTGACGTGTACGCCCTCGGCTGCGTGCTCTTCGAGATGCTCACGGGCCGTCCGCCGTTTCTCGGGGCGACGCCGTCGTCGGTGATGAACCAGCATCTCGTCACTCCGGCGCCGCCCCTCCGCGGCCTCAACGCCGATGCCCCCGAGGCGCTCGCCGCGATCGTGGACCGCGCGCTCCGCAAGAAGCCCGAGGAGCGCTTCGAGAGCGCCGAGGCGATGGGCGAGGCGCTGGATCTCGTGGAGGCGGGGGAGGCCGTGCGCCGCTCCACCCCGGGACGGCTGACCCCGGCTCCTGATCCCGGTGGGGCCTCGGCCACGGAATGCACCCCCTGCGTGGAGCTGCCCGTACACGGACGGTTCCGGAAGAAGCCCGCGCTCGCGCTCGCGACCGTGGGTATCGCGCTCGTCCTCGCGTTCCTCGTGGGCATCGCGTTCAAGACGACCCGCGCCGTGGGCCGGCCGCAGCGCTACCTGGCCTCCGTGGTGGCGTTGCCGCTCGATAACCTGAGCGACGAAACGCAGAAGCACGTGGCCGAAGGGCTCACCGAAGAGATCATCGCGCAGCTCTCTCGCGTGCCGGGGCTGAAGGTCATCTCCCGCACCTCGGCGATGGCCGTGAAGAGCCGCGGGCTCACGATCCCGAAGATCGGCGAGGAGCTGGACGTCGAGCACGTTCTCGAGGGCTCGGTGCAACGCTCGGCGAATCGGCTTCGCGTGAACCTGCAGCTCATCGAGGCGCGCTCGGACCGGCACGTGTGGTCCGAGACGTACGACCGCGAGATCGGCGACGTCATCGCGCTCCGCGAGGAGATCGGCAAGAGCGTCGTTGCCGCGCTCCACACGGCGACGGGGCTGCCGCTGCCGGCGAAGACCGAGGCTGGAGCCGCGGACCGGGCTCCCGCCGCCACCGCGTACGACC
>CAZXSG010000681.1:0-3412 GCA_964643185.1 uncultured Holophagales bacterium | reverse complement strand
CCGCACGCTGCGCGATCGTTTCGGCCGAGTTCTGACGGCGAAGCCGGGCGAGCCGCAGATTGGTCCCGAAATGCTCGAGCAACCGGCGAACGCGAGGTAGCAGAGGTGGCGTGACTCGAGGCATAACGTGACATATCTTATTCAATGATCGTTCTGATTGCACATGATATGACCTGTTATCTCGCCGTTGATATCGTTCCCGCTCACCCCATGACGGAAACGATCTCCCTGCCCCTTTGGCTGGCCGCGGGCGTCTTCCTGCTCGCGGCCATCGCGCTCCTCGAACGGTTCGTGCTGCCGTCGGTGCGCTGGGTGATCCGCAGGCGCGTCGCACGCGTCCTCGACGAGGTGGACGCGCGGCTCCACATCCACATCCAGCCGTTCAAGCTCACGAAGCGCCAGGTCCTCATCGACCGGCTCCTCGCGGACTCGTCGGTGGGCGAGGCGCTCGAAGCCACGGCCCGCGAGGAAGGCCTGTCCCGCGACCGCGTGTTCGCGCGGGCCGCAACCTACGCCGAGGAGATCGTCCCCGCATTCAACGCCTACGTGTACTTCCGCGTGGGCTACTCCATCGCACGGCAGGTGGCCAAGGCGCTGTACCGCGTGCGGCTCGGTGCGACCTCGGTGCAGGCTCTCTCGGCCGTGCCCGCAAACGTCACCGTGGTCTTCCTCATGAACCACCGCTCCAACATGGACTACGTCCTCGTGTCGTACCTCGTGGCCGAGAAGACGGCGCTCAGCTACGCGGTGGGTGAGTGGGCCCGGGTGTTCCCGCTGCAGACGCTGTTCCGCGCGATGGGCGCGTACTTCATCCGCCGCGACTCGAAGAACCCGCTCTACCGTCGCGTGCTCGAGCGCTACGTGGCCATGGCGACGGCCGAGGGCGTCACCCAGGCCGTGTATCCCGAAGGCGGCCTCACGCGCGACGGACGCCTGCGGCCTCCGCGGCTCGGCATCCTCGACTACATGCTCCGCGGCTTCGACCCGAAGACCTCGAAGGACATCGTGTTCGTGCCCGTGGGCCTCAACTACGACCGCACGCTGGAAGACCGCACGCTCCTTCTCGAACGGGACGGACCCAAGCCGGCCGGGGGCGCCGGGAAGGCCGCGCTGCGGACCGGCGCGTTCGTGCTCAACAACCTCGTCCTCCTCGTGAAGAACGAGTGGCGGCGCTTCGGCTACGCGTGCGTGAACCTGGGCGATCCCATCTCGCTCAAGGCCTGGCTGGCACCCCGCGGCGCCGATCCGCACGCGCTTTCGAAGGACGAGCGCATGGCCCTCGTCGCGAGCCTGGCTCAGGACCTCATGGCCGGCATCGCAAAGGTCGTCCCCGTCCTGCCCGTTCCGCTCGTGGCGACGGTCTTCGTCGCCCAGCCGGAGCGCGCCTTCACCGAGATCGAGCTGAAAGCCGAGGTCATGAGCCTCGTCGCCCGGTTCGAGGCGAAGGGCGCCCGAGTCCACGTGCCGCGGCGCGACCGGGACTACGCGTTCACCGTGGGCCTCAGGCTCCTCACGTCGCGGCATGCCGTGCTCGTCGAGGACGGCCTCTACCGCGCCAGCTCCGCGGAGCTCCACCTGCTGCGCTACTACGCCGCCAGCATCGAGCACCTCCAGTAGACGGGGGTAGCATCGAGCCTTCCGAGGCAGGAGGTTCCGATGCCGGCAAGTCCCGATCCGGTGGCCGTCGAAAAGCTCGCGCGCTCGTTCCAGGACAACCTCGTCCGCGTGGTCGGCAAATTCCCGGCCGTCGCCACCCGGAACGACCGCTACCTCGCGCTCTCGCACGCCGTCCGCGACCTCCTCATGGACCGCTGGATGCGCACGGGCGCGCACTACTACCAGAACAAGGTGCGCTCCGTGGCGTACCTCTCGGCCGAGTTCCTGCTCGGCCCCCACCTCCCGAACAACCTCGTGAGCCTCGGACTTTTCGACGAGGCCCGCGCGGCCATGGCGAGCCTGGGGGAGGACTTCGACGCGCTCCTCGAGCAGGAGGAGGAGCCGGGTCTCGGCAACGGCGGCCTCGGACGCCTCGCCGCGTGCTACATGGATTCGCTCGCCACGCTCCAGATCCCGGCGATCGGCTACGGCATCCGCTACGAGTTCGGCATCTTCGACCAGGCCGTGCGCGACGGCTGGCAGCTCGAGGTGACCGACAAGTGGCTGGCCTACGGGAACCCGTGGGAGATCGCGCGGCCCGAGATCGCCTACAACGTTCCCATCGGAGGGGAGACCCGCTGGTACCGCGACGAATCGGGCCAGGAGCGGGTGCGCTGGGTGCCCGCCGAGGTCGTTCGCGGCGTGGCGCACGACACGCCGATTCCGGGCTACCACGTGGAGAACGTCAACCTCCTGAGGCTGTGGAAGGCCGAGGCGGCCGAGTCGTTCGACTTCTCCGCGTTCAACGAAGGCGACTACTGGGGCGCGGTGGAGGCCAAGGTCGCTTCGGGGACCATCTCCAAGGTCCTCTATCCGAACGACGCGGCGCTCCAGGGCAAGGTGCTGCGCCTCAAGCAACAGCACTTCTTCGTGAGCTGTTCCCTGCAGGACATGATGCGCATCCACCTGCAGAGCGCGTTCGGCATGCTGGACTTCCACCGCCGCTGGTCGGTGCAGCTCAACGACACGCACCCGGCCCTGGCCGTCGCCGAGCTCATGCGGCTCCTCCTCGACGTGCACAAGCTCTCGTGGGACGACGCCTGGGAGATCACCACGAAGACCTGCGGCTATACCAACCACACGCTCTTGCCCGAGGCCCTCGAGAAGTGGCCCGTGGACCTCTTCGCGGCGACGCTCCCGCGGCACCTCGAGATCGTGCACGAGATCAACCGCAGGTTCCTCGACGAGGTGCGCGGGCGCTTCCCGGGCGACGAGGGCCTCGTGTCTCGACTGTCGCTCATCGACGAGGCCGGGGAGCGGTACGTGCGCATGGCGCACCTCGCCGTGGTGGGGAGCCACACGGTGAACGGCGTCGCGGCGCTCCACTCCCAGCTCCTCCGCGACGAGCTGATGTCGGACTTCTCCCGGCTCTGGCCGTCGCGGTTCACCAACGTGACGAACGGCATCACACCCCGCCGCTTTTTGGCGATCTCGAATCCGGGTCTGTGCAAGCTCGTGTCGGGGGCGATCGGGGACGGCTTCATCCGGGACCTTTCCCGCCTCGAGCGGCTCGTGCCGCTCGCCGGGGACGCGGCGTTCCGCGAGAAGTGGCGCCAGGTGAAGCGCGCGGGGCGCGTGGTGCTCGCTGCGGAGTGCCGCCGGAGCGCCGGAGTCGACGCCGATCCCGACAGCCTCTTCGATGTCCAGGTGAAGAGCATTCACGAGTACAAGCGGCAGCACCTCAACGTCCACCACGTGCTTGCGCTGCGCCACCGTCTGCGCAAGAACCCAGGACTCGAGGTCGTCCCCCGAACGC
>CAZXSG010000680.1:0-3418 GCA_964643185.1 uncultured Holophagales bacterium | reverse complement strand
ACCGATCCGCTTCCGCCGGCGCCGATCTCGGCGAGAAGCTCGTAGCCCGAGACGCGAGGTGCGGAGGCCAGGCTCACGGGAGCGTCCCGGCAGCGGCGACGGGCCTCGTCAGCGGCTCTTCCACACGACGTCGTCGTCATCTCCGGCCCGGCCGTTGGGGCCGCTCGACCGAAGCTCGCAGGCGCCGAAAAGAGGCGTGCCGCCATCGCTCGTCGAACCGGGACCCGTGCGCGGCTCCGACGCCTTGTACGCGATGGGGTTTCCCCATCCATCGCTTCGGTAGGGCTCGGTGATCGGGCCGTATCGCATCTCGACGGCGCCGAGCTCACCCGGGTAGCCGCCGTTTTCCCCCTCGAAGATCTCGAGGACCTTGACGATGCGCCGCATGTGATCGCCGGTCGTCGCCTTCTGGTTCCCGCGGTACATCACCGTGAAGCCCAGGAGCCCCATCCCCACGATGACTCCGAAGATCACCTTTCTGGGTGTGATCTCGATCCCATGGCGCTCGAGGAAGCTCTCGTTCTCAGGTTCCGAAACGGCCGGCGGAGGCGCCTTTCCGGGAACCGGGGCGCCTGGGGGTATCTGATCGTGTGGCTCCGCCCCTTCGGGGCTGCGCACCCGCTGGGGCGGCCTGCTCGCGCGCTGCGGCCCGAGGGGTTTTCTGCAGAACTCGCAGCTCGTCGCCCTGAGGGCATTCGCCCAGCCGCAACCCGGACAGGCGAGGCTCGGGGCGCCCGGGGAAGACCCGGAAGGAGGAGTTCCCTTCGGCTTCGGATCGGACATGGGAGTCTCTCCATCATAATCCCGGTGACCATCCGATGAAGGTCGCCGCCATCTGTCCGACCTGTTCGCGACCCGCCGCCTCCAAGGGACGCGCGGTTTGCCTCTACTGTGGCGCACCGCTCCAGCCGGTCACGACCGGTCAGGTTTCCGCGGCCCAGAGTGGCGTCGCCATCGAGGTTCCGGCGCATCTTCGCCGCGAGGCGCGGGAGACCCCGCCGAAGGTCACGGTGTCCCTTCCGGAGATTCCGGAATCCCCGCCGTCCGTCTGGAGCGAGCTGCGGCAGAGGCCCCTTCTCCTGGCCCTCCTGTGGTTCGTCGGGGTCGGCGCGGCGATCCTCTTCCTCGGCACGTTCATCAGCCGGGAGCAGGGCCGCCATCAGGGGCCGGTTTCGAGCCGTCCGGCTCGCTAGCGCGAACGTCGTTCGCTTCGCGAACGAAGCGGAGATACAGTGGGCCGGCACCCAGCACGAAGATCATCCAGCTCATGAACCCGGGCCGGTTGGCCGCCGCGAAGCGCACGTCCTCGCCGGGAGCCACGTCGACTTCCAGGGCCTTTCGGAACATCGTGTTGTCCGCTCGCACCCGATGCCGTCCGGGCGCGACGGGCGTCGTCACGGTGTCTCCGGCCGCCAGCTGAGCGACCCGCTTTCCGTCCACGTCGATCAGGATGCGGCGTTGTCCCACGTCGTCGGCGTCGGTCCTCGTCACGGTGATCCGGCCGCTCGCGCTCATGGCGCCGGAGTCCGTCCGGCTGCGAAATACGGAGGCGGTATCCAGGGCAGAAGCTGGGGCGCGCTCGCCGGATCCGACCACCACGCCTGGACCCGATCGCGTCCCCCGGTCTCCGTCCCTTCGAGCGCCTCGCGAACCGAAACCGGATCGAGCATCAGGCTCGCCTTCGGCCGGATGAAGGGGCTCCTCGGGTGGAGCGCCATCACAGGCCCCGCGTGCAGCGCCTCGAGGCTCACGGTGCCGTCCTGGATCACCGGTCCCGGTGTCCGATCGAAGCCCGTCCCCGCGCGAAGCACCGACGCGTAGACGTGCCACGGAAGGGTGATGCCGAAGCGCGCGAGATCGGTGCGGACGGCTTCCGAAGCCGCGGGCAGGGAGCTCTCCAGGCGCGGGAGCCGGATCGGCGACGAGCTCCCCACGAGGATCAGGTCGCGCGAGGCTCCCACGAAGAGGAGCGCGTGCGGAAACGCGTCCACGAACGTGTCCACAACGAGGTCCACGGCCTCGGCGGGCATCTGCGCCTCCGGCAGCCACTGGCTCACCAGAGCGCCGGGTTTCAGCCTCTCCTTCAGTGCCGTGTAGTACTCGGCCGAATAGAGCCGGGAGATCCCCGGCATCAGAGGCGGCGGCGGCTCCATGGTCGCGAAGTCGTAGCTCTCGCCGGTGAGCTTCAGATACTGGCGGCCGTCGTCGGCGAAGAGCCGAACGCGGGGATCGGTGAGCACCGAGCCGCTCGCCTTGTCGAAGTGCCGGTTCAGCGCGAAGACCTCGGGGTTGAGGTCCACGATGTCGAGGCGGTCGATGCTCTCGTGCCGCCGGATCGCGTCTGCCGTCATGCCCACGCCGAAACAGATCAGGAGCGCCTTCTGCGGCTTCGGGTGGAGCAGCATCGGAATGTGAGCCATGGTGCGCATGTAGCGCTGTCCGTCGGGCGACGAGCCCGACATGGAGAACCGGTCGAACATCAGGCTCCGCCCGGCCCCCGAAGCGTCCTCCCTCACCCAGAAGAGGTGTTGCGGAGAGCTGCGGAAACCCACGACCTGCCGGCCCTCGGGCCCCACGCCGGGCAGGATCCGGAGCTCCAGACTGCGCGGAACCGCGAACGCGAGGGCGAACACGGCGAGGGGCGCGGCGACGCCCGCGGCGAACGGGACCTCGCGATCCCACCGGAAGATCGCCAGAAGGAGCAGCAAGAGGGCCGCGCAGAGCGCAAAGACGCGGATCGAAAAGAACACGTTGATCCAGGGCAGGACCCAGCCGAAGACGAGCACCCCGCCCAGGAACGCGACGGTGTTCCAGGCGTAGACGCGGTGGAGAGGCCGGCCCGCTGCGTGCAGCCGGTCGCACACGTCGGGCAGGAACGTCGACCAGGCGAGGTAGGGCGGGAAGCTCACGATCCCCACGACGAGCGCGGTCACCAGAAGGCCCGCCGGAAACGGATCCAACGAGGAGGCCGCGCCCCAAGTGGCGAGCGTCTCGGAGAGGTGGGGCTGCAGTCGCCACACGAACCCGCACCAGAGGAACCCGAGGGCCGCGATCCCGAGAAGGGTCGTGCGCCCGGGATGAAAGCGGTTGACGAGCCGGGACGCGAGAAAGATGCCCAGGATCGCGAACAGCGAGAGGAACGCGAAGGAGGCGCGCGTCGCCTGGAAGCTCAGCTTCACGAACGCAAACGCCAGAGCCTCGAGGCCTCCACAGAGAAAGCCGCTCACGATGGCCGGAGCGTAGGAAATCGGAAGGGGTCGCGCCACAGCGCTCACCCCCGTGTCGGCGGAGCCGGCCGACTCCTGCGGCGAGACCGGTCTCCTCAGAAAATAGAGCCCCAGAACGAGCACTCCGGCGGACGCGAGCCACAGACAGCCTTCGTAGCCCACGGTGCGGAGCGCGATCGTCTCGGCGAAGA
>CAZXSG010000679.1:0-3425 GCA_964643185.1 uncultured Holophagales bacterium | reverse complement strand
GATCGCCAAGCTGCTCGAGGACGACGACGCCGGGCTCACGGTGACGGGCCGGGTGCTCACGCTCACGCACGCGTCGCCCGAGCAGATCCGCGGGGAGCCCATCTCCACGGCGAGCGACGTCTACTCCCTCGGCGTCCTGCTCTACGAGCTCCTCACCGGGAGCGGCCCCTACCCGCTCCCCGAGGGCGCCTCCCGCACGACGCTCGAGCGCGCGGTCCTGGAAACCGACCCGCCCGCGCCCTCTCTGCGTCGCCCGCTCGACCGCGACCTCGACGCGATCGTGCTCAAGGCCCTTCGCAAGGAGCCGCACGAGCGCTACCCGTCGGCCGCGGCGTTCGCCTCCGACGTGAGCCGGTTCCTCGAAGGGCAGCCCGTCGACGCTCGGCGCGGGAGCTTCGGCTACCACGCGGGGAAGTTCGCGCGGCGGCACGCCGTGCGGCTCCTCGTCGCGGCCGTCCTCGTTGTGACCGCCGCGGGCGCGACGCTCTTCCACGTGAGGCGGCTCGATCGGGAGCGCCTTCTGGCCCAGAAGGAGGCCGAGAAAGGGTTTGCCCTCACCGACTTCGCGTTCTCGCTCGTCGCGGCCGGGCCCTCCGCGGTTCCTTCGGCGGCGGCCCAGGCCCGCGCGCAGCTGCGTTCGAACCCGGAGCTGGGCGCGGCGATGCTGCGCGAGGTCGCGCGTCTCCACATGGCACGCAAGGAACTGGCGGACGCGGGGCGGCTTCTCGACGAAGTGGTGGCCGTGCAGGAGAGCATCCCGGACCTCCCCCTCTCGGATCGCGCCGAAACGCTCCGCACCCGCGGCAAGCTGAAGGGCCTCGCGGGCGATCCCGAGGAAGCCGCGCGCGAGTACGAAAAGGCGTTCCTGCTCTTTCAGGAAACGCTGCCGGGCGAGGGCGGACGCGCCGTCCACACGCTCATCGACCTCGGCAACGCGTTCCTCGGCATCGACCGGCTGGACCGCGCGGCCGACGCGTACGAGCGGGCCATCCTGCTGCAGGGCCGAAACGACGCGGATCCGCAGTGGGGACGCGCGCGGAACAACCTGGGCGTCGTGAAGATGCGCCGGAAGGAATGGAAAGAAGCCGCCAGGCTCATGGGCGAGGCTCTGCCCAACGTGGAACGCAGCCTCGACGAGACGAACTTCGAGCTGGGCGACTTTCTCGTCACCTATGCCGAGGTTCTCCGCGAGGTGGGGGACCCGCGGGCGCACGCGTTCGCCGCGCGCGGCCTCGCGATCTACGAGAAGACGATCCCCGCGAACGACCCGCGCACCGTCGACGCGCGATCGCTCGTCGACATGCTCACTCGGTGAGCGATTCAGCCCCGCGCCAGGAGATACGCGCGACGGCTCGGGTGCTCGACGCCGGGATACGGCTCGCGCTCCACCGTCTCGATCACGTCGAGGCCCGAGTCGGCGAGCGCCCGCGCGACGGTTGCCGTCTCGAAGAACCGGAAGTCGAGGTCCACCACCTCGCCGAAGAGCTCGCCCCGATGGACGACCTCGGTGCCGATGTGGAACGCCACGAGCGCGAGCCCGCCGGGACGCAGCACGCGCCGGCATTCGCGGAACGCGGCCGCGAGCCCCGCCGCGTCGAAGTGGACGATCGCGTAGAAGAGGGCGAGACCCCGGAGGGCGCCGCCCGGAAACGGCAGCGCATGGAGGTCGCCGGCGACCGCTCCACCTCGCGGATCCCGGACGAGCGCCTCCCGCGCCATGCCCGGCGAGAGATCCAGGGCGATCGCGGGCACCTCCGCGTCGCGCAGGAACCGCGCGACCTGTCCCGGTCCCGAGCCCAGATCGGCGACGAGTCCTCCGCCGCGCACGTCCTCGGCGAAGCGCGCGAGGAGGTGCCGGTCGAGGGGCTTCGCTGCCAGCTCGTCGTAGAGCACGCCGGCATAAGGACGCGCGGCACGGTCGTAGCTCTCACGAATCGGGTGCGCGCCGCTCCAAGGGGTGCGGGAGATGGGGGAACGGTCATCGATCACGGACGCGAGACTACGTCCCCTGAGCGCGCGGCTTCCATGAAAATCGGTCACGTCGTGGCGGAATTTCATGGTACGGTTTCCCGGTGATCGAGCGGACCGCGCTTCTGGGCCGGGTCCGGAAGGCTCTCTCCCGGAGCCCCGTCGTGGCGCTCCTCGGGCCTCGGCAGTGCGGAAAGACGACGCTGGCGCGCGCGTTCGTGTCGCCGGGTTCCTCCTCCTCCTTCGACCTCGAGGACCCACGGAGCCTCGCCCGCCTCACAGAGCCCGCGACCGCCCTCGAAGGGCTCCGGGGGATCGTCGTGATCGACGAGATCCAGAGGCGGCCCGACCTCTTCCCGCTTCTCAGGGTTCTTTCCGACCGCCGTCCCCGTCCCAGCCGCTTCCTCCTGCTCGGCAGCGCCGCGCCGGACCTCCTCCGGCAGTCTTCGGAGTCGCTCGCCGGGCGCATCGAGCTCGTCGAGATGGGGGGCTTCGCGCTCTCGGAGCTGGGCCCGGAAAACCTCTCGCGGCGGTGGCTCCGGGGTGGGTTTCCGCGATCCTTCCTTTCACGCACGGCCGCCGACAGCGTCGCGTGGAGGGAGGACTTCGTCTCCACCCTTCTCGAACGGGACCTGCCTCAGCTCGGCGTTTCGATTCCCGCGGTCGCGCTACGGCGTTTCCTCACGATGCTGGCGCACGTGAACGGGCAGATCTGGAACGCCGCGAACCCGGCCCGCTCTCTGGGCATCTCGGAAGCGACGGCCCGCCGGTATCTCGACCTCCTGACGGGCGCGTATCTGGTGCGGCAGCTCGCTCCCTGGCACGAGAACCTCGGGAAGCGGCAGGTGAAGATGCCGAAGGTCTACCTGCGCGACACGGGCCTCCTCCACGCGCTCCTGGGCCTCGCCACCGAGCGAGATCTCCTGAGCCATCCGGGCAGCGGCGCCTCGTGGGAGGGTCTCGTGATCGAGGAGATCCTGAGCGCGGTCCCGAAGGGGGAGGGCTTCTTCTGGGCGACCCACCAGGGAGCCGAGCTGGATCTCCGTCTCATGAAGGGCGGGCGGCGCATCGGGGTCGAGGTCAAGAGGGCCGACGCGCCGTCCTTCACGAAATCGATGCGGATCGCTCTCGACGATCTCTCGCTCGACACGCTGTCCGTCGTCTATCCGGGGCCCGATCGCTATGCCCTTTCGGAAAAGGTCCAGGTCGTACCGATCGCCGACCTCGCCGGGCGCGGCCTCGCGGCCCTTGAAGGAAGTCCCCCTGTAAGGAGACGGCGATCTGGCGCATGAGATGGACGGAGGAGTCCATGAAGAGCCTTCCCCGCGCATTCGTTACTTGTCTCTTCGGAGCCGCTCAGATGGCCTTTGCCGCCCCGCCCCCGTCGGATCGCAACGTGTCCACGGCGAGCGCCGACCTCCGGATCTGGAACGTGAAGCCGACGAGCGCACAGCGGC
>CAZXSG010000678.1:0-3428 GCA_964643185.1 uncultured Holophagales bacterium | reverse complement strand
TTCGAGCGCCTCGGCGGCCGACGCCGCGTCGCCGCGGGCATCCAGCGCGCCGCCCGCGGCGAGGAGCCGGGCACCGCGCCGCACGAGGAGCCGGAGCCCTTCCCCGAGCGGGGGCGGATCGTCGGCCCGGGAAAGCGCGACCTCGAGGAGATCTTCAGGACCCGAGAGAACGCACGGAGCCGCGAGGCACGCGAGCGTCTCGAGCGTGAGCGGGAGCCGCGACAGGAGATCGGTGGACGAGACCGCGAGGGTCGCCTCGACGCGCCGGCTCCGGGCCGTTTCGGCGAGGGCCCGTGCCGCCTTGCGCTGCAGGCCAGCGATCTCACGGAGCGGCGCGTCCACCACGAGGAGGAGGTTCACAGTGCGCTCGTCGCGGAGCGCGCACGCGACCCCCCGGAACGCGGCTCCCGCCGCGTCGCGCAGCGAGGACGCGAGGGCGAGGCGGGCGTCGGGGGAGCTCAGGTCTCCTCTCAGGTCTCCTCCATGCGAACGGTGAGGGTGAGCGTGTTGAAACCGTTCTCCGACGTGTACTCGAGCTTCTCTGCGACCGACCTCATGATGGGGATGCCCATGCCGCCCTCGGGCCAGGTGGACGGATCCTCGGGGTCGGGCTCCGCCAGATCGGGCAAAGCCGCGGGATCGAAGGGGTGTCCGGAGTCGCGAACGGAGAGATAGAGATACGGCGCCTCGCGCCCGAGGACGAGCGCGACACAGCCGCGCTCGCGCTCCAGGTAGGCATGCCGCGCCACGTTCGTGGCGGCCTCCACGAGCGCCAGCTCGAGGAGGGCCCGCTGGCCCTCGGGAACGCCCCACTCGTCGAGCACCCCGCGGAGGGCGCCGGCGAGGACGCGCACCAACGGGAGCGTCGCTTCGGCCTCGAGGAGGATCGACTCCCGCGCCATGCGAACCCGCTAGCTCCCGAACGCCTTCGCGAGGCGCGCGAGAATCTCCTCGTCGTCGAACGGTTTCGTGAGGTACGCGTCGGCGCCCGCGGCCAGGCCCTCGGCTTCGTCGGTCTTCTGACCTCGCGCGGTGAGCAGGATGACGTAGATGCCGGCGAGCGCGGGGTCGTTCCGCAGCGCGCGGCACAGCTCGAAGCCGTTCTTCTTCGGCATGTTCACGTCGATGAGTGCCGCCCGGGGGCTTTCCCTCCGCGCGATGGCCAGAGCCTCCTCGCCGTTCGACGCGAGCACCACGCGATAGCCCTCGCACTCGAGGATGAAGGCGGCCGTCTCCCGGAGCGCGGGCTCGTCATCGGCCACCAGGACGAGCCGGTCCTCAGACACGCGGCACGACTCCGAGACGGCCCTCGGACACGCGCGTAGCGTCCGGCTTGAGACACAAAACGGTGATGTCGTCGTTCACGGGGCGGCCTTTCAGATGATCATAGACCGCCTCGAAGAGCCCGTTCGTGGCGTCTTCGGCGCTCAAGGACGCGAACCGCGTGGCCGCGGCGACGACGCCGTCCTCTCCGAGCATCGACGTGCCGTCGCTGGCCTCGCTCGCTCCGTCGGAGTACTGGACGAGGAGGTCACCGGGCCCGAGGCGGAACTCCTCTTCCTCGTACACCTCGTCGTCCACGATGCCCGCCGGGGCTCCGCCCTTCTCGAACGACTCCACCTGGCCGCCGGCCCGCACGACGAAGACCGGCGGGTGGCCGAGCGATGTGAGCCGCACGTGCCCCGAGGGCTCGACGCGCGCGAGGACGGCCGTGAGGAACAGGCCCGTGTCCCCCGCATCGCGGAGGACCTGCTCGTTCAGAGCACGCGCGGCCTCCGCGGGCGCTTCGTCGGCCGAGAGGATGCCGCGGAGCGACATGCGCGCCGACGCCATGAGGAGCGCGGCCGAGACGCCGTGCCCCGAAACGTCGAACACGGCCGCCCAGAGCCCGCCGCCCGGACGCGCGGCGATCTCGAAGGAGTCGCCGCCCACGTACGTCGCCGCCTCGCAGCGTCCGAAGACGTCGAAGCCCGTCACGCGGAACGGACCCTTCGGAAGCAGCGAGCGCTGGATCTTGGAGGCCAGGTCGAGCTCGCGCTTCAGGGCCTCCGAGCGGCGCGCCTCCTCGAGGAGGTGCACGTTCGCGAGCGCGATGCCGAGCTGCGCCGCGATGGCGGTGACGAGCTTCTGGTCCTCGGCGGAGAAGTTCTTGCCCGCGGCGCGGTCCGTGACGTTGATGACGCCGACGCACGCGCCGTTGGACACGATCGGCACGGAGAGAAACGAGTTCGTGCGGGCATCCCGATGCAGCGACTTGAAGACGGAGCTGTCCTCGCCGAGGCGCGTGGTGTTCTCCACGAGGATCGCCTCTCCCGTCAGGAAGACCTGCTCGGCGATGCCTCCTTCGGGGAGCACCATGCCCGGCTGCGAGGTCCCGCCGTTCGCCGCGGCCACGACGAGCCTCCTGTCGGCGCGCGCGAGCACGATCGACGCGCGCTGCACCGCGAGGAGCTTCGTGATGCGCGGCAGCAGGCGCTGAGCCGTCTCCTCGGGCGTCGACTGCGCGGTCAGCGCCGTCGCGACGGTGGTGAGGAAGTTCTGCTCTTTCCAGAGGCGCGCCATCTGCGCCACGAGGTCGCGCCTCACGACGCGGTCCTCGACGAGCCGCGAAACCAGAGCCGCCGTCTCCGCGAGCCTCTCGCTCCCGACCCTCGGTGCGGACACGAGCGTCGCGAGGCCCTCGCCGTTGGCCTCGATCCTCGGGCCCTCCGCCGCCGGCGACGCGAGCGACAGCTCCGCCCCCAGCCCCGCACCGAGGGGTCGAAGCCACTGCCCCGCCTCGCCCGCCGCGCCCTCCGCCAGCCACGTGGCCGCGCTCGCCGCGGCCCCGTTCGTCACGGGGCCCCGGCCGCCGCGGCGCCGAAGGACGGCGCGCTCGGTTCTGCCGCCGCTTCCGGGAGCGCGACGGTGAAGCGGCTCCCCTGCCCGAGGGCGGAACGGAGCCCCACGCGCCCGCCGTGCCGCGTGACGATCTCGCGGCAGATCGCCAGGCCCAGGCCCGTGCCGTGGGGCTTTCCGGTGCTGGGGTCCACGACCTGGCGGAAGCGGTCGAACACGAGAGCCTGGTGCTCCGGAGCGATGCCGACGCCCGTGTCCTCCACGGCGAAGAGCACGGCGCCCTGGCCGGGCCGGGCGGTCTCCGGCAGCCAGCGGGACGCTTCCTCGGGCGTCGAACGCGCCGAGGAGACCCGGATCTGGCCGCCCTCCGGCGTGAACTTGATGGCGTTGTTCACGAGGTTCACGAGCACCTGCATGAGCCGGTCACGATCCCCACGCAGGAAGCCCTCGGTGGGGCCCGACGGCCGGTGCGCCACCGGGAGCTCGATGCCCTTCTCCTCGGCCATGCCCTGGAACATCGCCACGACCGCGTCGGCCACGAGCGAGCCGCGAAACGTCTCGTCGCGCCACTCGACGCCGCCGGCCTCGAT
>CAZXSG010000677.1:0-3430 GCA_964643185.1 uncultured Holophagales bacterium | reverse complement strand
TTCCGCGCGGCGACGGCGTCGATCTCGTCGAGCACGTCGTCGAGCGCCTTCACGAGGGCGTAGATGTCCTCGCGGTCGATGGGTGTGATCCACGTGGAGGAGAGGAGGCCGAACGTCTGGTGGGCCACCTGGTCGCCCTCGTGCTCGAGGTGCTTGATCCGCGCGACCTTGACCTCGATGTCGTCGAACGAGACCGAGAGCTCCTCGAGGGCCTTCGCGGCCTCCACGAGGACGTCCGCGGCCTTCCGAAACTGGGGGAGGAACGACTCCTCACGGGGAAAAAGCCTCATCACGCCTCCGGACGGCGCGGAGGATACCAATTAAGTTCACACCGTCTTCATTCCAGCTTCAGCTTATCCGGGAGCTTCACCGTGAACACCGACCCCTTGCCGAGCTCGGAGGTGACGCCGATCGTGCCCGCGTGAAGGATGAGCAGGTGCTTCACGATCGCGAGGCCGAGCCCGGTGCCGGGGACGGTCTTCGCGCGTGAGGGATCGACCCGGTAGAAGCGCTGGAAGATCTTCTCGGTCTCCCCTTTCGGAATCCCGCGCCCCTCGTCGGCCACGCGGATGGACACCCCGACGCCGCAGCGTTCCGCGGACGCCGTGACCGTGCCGCCCCGGGGCGAAAACTTGATCGCGTTGTCGAGGAGGTTGCGCAGGATCTGCTCGAGGCGGCGCCGGTCGCCGTCCACGGTGGCCTCGTCGGAGGCGTCGACGACGACCTTCACCGCCCGGGCCTCCGACGCGGCCGAGAGATCGTGCGCGACGTCCTCGAGGAGCTCCCTTGCCTTGTGTCTCTCGATCGTCAGCGTGACGGCCCCGATCTCGATCTGGGAGAGGTCCATGAGGTCCGAGACGAGCTCCTCCATGTGCTTCGCCTGCCGCAGGATGATCGAGAGGAAGTGGTGCCCGTCGGCGGTGAGGCCTTCCGTCTCCTGCCCGAGAGTTTCCGAGGCCGCGCGGATCGCGGCGACCGGCGTGCGCAGCTCGTGCGACACGTCGGCCACGAACTGCTTGCGCATCGCCTCGTTCTTCTCGCGCTGGGTCGCGTCGCGAATCAGCGCGACGGCGGCGGGAACCTCGGGAAGGTGCTCGCCCGGAAGCGCCCTCACGGAAACCTCGAGGAACCGGTCTCCATGGCTTTCGCCGAGCACCGTCACCGTCGTCGAGACGGGCCGTCCGTTGGCGAGCGCGCTCTCGAACGCCCCGTGGATTCCCGTGCTCCTCACGAGGTCGAGAAGCGGCATCCCCGGCGACAGCGTTCCCGCATCGAACATGGCGCGGACGGCGGGGTTCGCGTCCAGGATGCGCAGCCGGCTGTCCACGACGATGAGGCCCTCGGGCAGCTCCTCGAACACGGTCTGCGCGAGCGCCCGCAGGCGTTCGTCGCCCCGGAGCGCCGTCTCGGTGCGGCGCTGGATGTCCGTGAGAAGCGCGCGCACTCTTTCGAGGTCCTCGAGATCCGGTCCCGCGGGCAACGTGACGCCCGCGAGCGCCACGTTCACCGTCTCGACGAGCGAGGCGACGTCGCGTTCCCTGCGGATGCGCATCGCGAGGACGATCGCCACGAGCACGAGGCCGCCGCCGAGACCGAAGAGGGCCGCGACGCCTCGGAAGCTGGCGGCCGTGCGGGAAAGCACCCGCTCGGGGAGCGCGAGCCGGAGCACGGAGCCGCGGGCCGGCCCGGGAGCGTCCACCCGCCGCGCTGCGTAGACGTACTCCTCCCGGAGCGTCGCCGAGAACCGGCGGTCGGTGCCCTCCCCGACTCGGGACGCGCGAGCCACCTCGGGCCGCGACGCGTGGTTCTCGACCTCCGCGATCCGCTCCGGATCCACGTCGGAATCGGCCAGAACCCGCCCGTCGGGCGCGATCCACGTGACACGGGCCTGGCTCGCGACCGCCGCCTCGCGTACGAAGCCATGATGCGACGCGCCCTCGGGGAGCCGGACGATGCCCTCGGTGAGCGACACGAGGCTCGCGTCGAGGCGCACCCGAGCCTCGGCGCGAATCCCGGCGCCGAACACGAGCTCGGTGGCCACCGCCAGGAACGCGGCGAACAGAATGCCGGCGGACACCGGCAGGAGCAGGCGTTTCATCGACTCCGTTCGCGGAAGCGGTACCCCACTCCGACGACGGTCTCGATCGCGTCGTCCCCCACCTTGCGGCGGAGCGACCGGATGTGGACGTCCACCGTGCGCGTCTCGACGTCGCTCGAGTAGTCCCACAGTCTGTTCAGGATCGTCTCGCGGCTCACCACGCGGGCCCGGCTCCGGATGAGGAGCCACAGGAGGTCGAATTCCTTCTTCGTGAGCCGCACGTCGTGGCCGTCCACGATCACCGCGTGGCGGGGCCGGTCGACCCTGAGGAACGCGTCCTCGTAGACCTCGTCCTCCGAGGTCTCGAGCGCCGCCACGCGGCGGAGATGCGCCGCCACCCGCGCGAGGAGCTCCTTCATCGAGAACGGCTTGGTGATGTAGTCGTCGGCTCCCAGCTCGAAGCCGAGGAGCTTGTCGCGCTCCTCGACGCGGGCCGTGAGCATGAGGATGGGGACCCGCCGCGTGGCCTCGGCCTTCCGCAGCTCGCGGCACAGAGCCAGGCCGTCCACGTCGGGCAGGTTCAGGTCGAGGAGCACGAGGTCCGGCGGGCGCTCCGCGAGCCGGTCCAGCGCGACGAGCCCGTTCGCGAACCGCTCGACGTCGTAGGCGCCGTCCTTCTTGAGGTTGTACGCGACCGTATAGGCGAGATCCTCGTCGTCCTCGATGAGGGCGATGCGCTTGGCGGGCTTCATGGCGGCTGCTCCTGTGGCCAGGGCGGGCGCGAGGGCGCTCATCAACCGAACCGCCCGGTGATGTAGTCCTCGGTGAGCTTTTCCTTGGGCTTCGTGAACATGCGGTCGGTGCGGTCCACCTCGATCAGCTTGCCCAGCATGAAGAACGCGGTCTCGTCGGAGACGCGCGCGGCCTGCTGCATGTTGTGCGTGACGATGACGATGGTGAACTTTTCCTTGAGCGCGAAGATCAGCTCCTCGATCTTCGACGTGGCAATGGGGTCGAGCGCCGAGCAGGGCTCGTCCATGAGGAGGATCTCGGGCTCGACGGCGATCGCTCGCGCGATGCAGAGGCGCTGCATCTGGCCGCCCGAGAGGCCGAGAGCCGAATCGTTCAGCCTGTCCTTCACCTCGTCCCACAGAGCCGCGAGGCGAAGCGAGCGCTCGGACGCCTCGTGGAGCCGGCGCTTGTCCTTGATGCCCTGGATACGCAGGCCGTAGACGACGTTCTCGAAGATCGACTTCGGGAACGGGTTCGGCTTCTGGAAGACCATCCCGAACCGCTTTCGAACGTCCACGACGTCGACGTCGGGGCTGTTGAGCTCCTGACCCGCGACCTTGATCGAGCCGTCGATGCGCACGCCGTCGATGAGATCGTTCA
>CAZXSG010000676.1:0-3439 GCA_964643185.1 uncultured Holophagales bacterium | reverse complement strand
CTGCGTGGCGACGTTGCGCAGTTTGTCCGTGTCCCCGTTGGGCTGGGTTTCCTTCTCGATGTACGTGTCGCTTTGCGGCCCGTAGGCCTCGGGCGGGTAATAGTCGTAGTAGGGGACGAAGTATTCGACGCGGTTCTTGGGGAAGAACTGCGAGAACTCCTGGTAGAGCTGGGCCGCGAGCGTCTTGTTGTGCGAGAGCACGAGCGTGGGGCGGTCCAGAGCCTCGATGACCTTGGCCATCGTGAACGTCTTGCCCGAGCCGGTCACTCCGAGCAGCACCTGCTTCTCGCGACCCTCGCGAAAGCCCTTCACGAGCGCCTCGATGGCCTCCGGCTGATCGCCCGAGGGGACGAGCGGGGAAATGACCTCGAACCGCGGCATCAGGGGTTCTCGAGCTGCTGCGTGATCTCGGTGATTTCGGTCTTCATCACGCGTCCGTCCGCGAGCGCGGTCAAGGTCTTCTGGCGGAACCGGCCCATTTCTTCCTGGCTCACGCGCCCGCCCTTGGCGCGAGTGACGAAGTCGGCGAACGCTCTCCGGAAGCTCTCCCGGTCGGCCGGCGCAACCTGCGGGTCGAGAGCCGAGAGGATCTGCGATTCGTAGGCCCCCAGCGTCATGTCGAGGGCGCGGCCCCCGACGCGGATGAGGATGCCGATCAGCGCGACGCCGAGGACGCCGGCGATCACGAGACCCCATCTCACGAGGCCGAGCCGGCGCCGCTCCGTCGCCCGCTCCGATTCGAAATCGATCTTCGGCAGCTGGAAGCCCGGAGGCAGACCCTTCGGGGTCGACGGACGGCTCTCGGGCGAGGGGGCAGGGCCTTCCGGCTGAGGGTTCTCGCTCATCAGGTCCCGACTCTAGCAGCGTGCGAAACTCCCTGTCCGTGCTGGGCCGACGTCTCGCCGCGCTCGTGGTTCTCGCCCTGCCGATCGCCCTCACGGCGGGGCTCGGTGTCGGCGCGGGCTATGCGGCCTCCCGGCTCATTCGAATCCCACGGGTCAACGAGCTCGCGAACTACCGGCCCGACATCGTCACCGAGATCCGCGGAGCGGACGGATCGACCGTCGCCCGTTTTGCCATCGAGCGGCGCGACCTCATCGACCGGCCGCAGATCCCCGACGTCATGGTCAAGTCGCTCCTCGCCACGGAGGACGCGAGGTTCTACGCGCACGGCGGCATCGACATCGTGCGCATCGGTGGGGCCGCGCTCCGCGACCTGGCCACGCGCTCCCTCGCCCAGGGAGCCTCCACCATCACGCAGCAGCTCGCGCGATCGGTGTTCCTGACGCCCCAGAAGTCGTTCGCGCGGAAGCTGAACGAAGTGTTCCTCACCGTGGAGATCGAGAAGCGGTACTCGAAGGACCAGATCCTCACGATGTACCTCAACCAGATCTACTTCGGGCACGGCAACTACGGTGTCGAGGCCGCGTCGAAGTGGTACTTCGGCCACAGCGCCAAGGATCTCAACCTCGAGGAGGCGGCGCTCCTCGCGGGCATCATCCAGCGGCCCGAGCACTACTCGCCCGTGCGGAACCCCGAAGGCACGACCCAGCGCCGCAACTTCGTGCTGCGCCGCATGGCCGAGGAGCGCTACATCGAGCCGCTCCTCGCGCAACAGGCCATGAGCCGGCCGCTCGTCCTGTCCAAGGGCGCACGGGAATCGGTGATCGGACCGTACTTCTGCGAGGAGGTGCGCCAGTACCTCGAGAAGTCCTATGGGGAAAAGGGCCTCTACCGCCAGGGGCTGCGCGTCGACTCCACGATGGACCCGCGGATCCAGCTCATCGTCGAAAAGCAGCTCCGGTGGGGGCTCCGGAGAGCCGATCGCCGGGGGGGCTATCGCCGGCCCCGCAACCTCGTGAAGGAGGGGATCGACCCGGAGACCTATCGGGACCCCACGTGGGACGCCACCGAAGACCCGGACGTGAAGACGGCCGTCGTCATGGGCGTCGGGAAGGCGGGTCTGGACATCCGGATCGGCAGCGAACGTTCCACGCTCCCCCCGGCCACGTACCGCTGGACGCGCTCCCAGGAGCCGGGACGCGGCTTCGCCCGCGGCGACGTGGTGCTCGTCGAGACGGCAACCTCGGACGAAGGCAAGACCGAGACGTTCATCTCGCAGGATCCCAACGTCGAGGGTGCGGCGGTCGTCATCGAGAACGGCACCGGCGCCGTTCGCGCGATCGTGGGCGGCTACGACTTCGAGAGGTCCAAGTTCAACCGCGCGGTGCAGGCCCTCCGGCAGGTCGGCTCGGCCTTCAAGCCGTTCGTCTTCCTCACGGCGGTGGAAGCCGGATTCACGCCCGCCGATACGGTGCTCGACTCCCCCATCTCCATCACCATCGATCCGCGCCAGCCCGCCTGGCAGCCCCAGAACTACTACCGCAAGTACAACGGCATCGTGACCTATCAGTACGCGCTCGAACAGTCGATCAACGTGCCGGCGGTGCGCGTGGACCTCCTCGTCTCGACGCGGAAGGTCATCGACACGGCGCGCCGGCTCGGCATCAAGCAGCGCATGCTGGCGTATCCCTCTCTCGCGCTCGGCTCCTTCGAGGTCACGCCGCTGGAGATGACCGCCGCCTACTCCGTGTTCGCGAACCAGGGGCTCTACTTCACGCCACGCCTCATCGAACGCGTGCGCGACGCCGAGGGCCGCCTCCTCGAGGAGAACCCGGCCGATCCGCACGACGCCACGACGCCCGGGGCCGCCTACGTGATGCTCGGCATGCTCAAGGGCGTCACCGAGCGGGGCACGGGCGCGGCCGCGAAGAAGCTCGACCTGCAGCTCTCGGGCAAGACGGGGACGACGAATGACCACACCGATGCCTGGTTCGTCGGCACGTCGACCCGCTACACCGTCGGCGTATGGGTGGGGCTCGAGTCGAAGAAGTCGCTGGGCTCGAAGGCGACGGGCGGCGAGATCGCGCTCCCCATCTGGATGCGCATCATGTAGGGACTCAAGGAAGAGGGGCTCCTGAAGACGTCGGACGACTACGACGTTCCGCCCGGCATCGTGTTCGTGCCCATCGACCGCATGACCGGCTACCGGGCGACGCCCGGCTGCTCCAAGGTGGTGCTCACGGCCTTCGTGAACGGCACGCAGCCCACGGAGTTCTGCGGCGACCAACCGCACGTGGTGAGCAACCTGCCGCACTACCTGCAGAAGGCTGCGTACACGCCCAAGCGGGGTGAAAGCTCAGCGGCCGAGGTCAAGGTGGACGATCCCAAGCCGGCCGTTCCGGTCACGGCGCCCCCCGCCGTCCCCACTCCCCGAGGCTGAATTTGTTCTCGGGGTTTCTCGATCCCCCGAACCCCCACCGGAGCGTTTTGTTCTCGGGGTTTACCGATCCCCCGGTGGGAGGCACAGGGGTCACTTCAGCTTGATCTGCCAGACGTTCCCGCTCGTACCGCCGCGCGCGCACACGATGCGGTCGCC
>CAZXSG010000675.1:0-3442 GCA_964643185.1 uncultured Holophagales bacterium | reverse complement strand
CTCCTCACGCTTCCCGACAAGCGCTACACGTTCGACCGCCGCCGGAAGCGAACCTCGCTGCGGCATCTCGTGGAGGACTCGAGGAGTACCGAGCCTCCCGCGATTCGCGATCGGGAGCATCTCCACGAATGGGCGACGTTCGTCGAAGGGCTCGCGCCCGGGTCCCAGGAATGGACGCGCTTCGTGGAGACTCAGCTCGCCGGGAGCTTCACCGTGCACAACCACGTGTGGGTGATTCAGGACCTCCTCGAGATCGTGGCCCACCTCGAGCGCGACGGCTCGGCCCCGTTCGTTCTCGAGCGCTGGGCGAACACGGCCCTCCGGGGAGACGAGTTCGTGCTTCTCCTCCGGGCCGCGAAGAGCCCCTCGGGAACCGCCGGGAGGCTCGCGCTCGCTCGCGCAGTCACGTTCCTTCAGAACCCGTTCCAGATCGCGCAGGCGGCCCTGAAGACCCTCGTGCGGCGTTAGCATGCTTCGATGACGAGGCCCGATCCCGGCCCGGACGCGGATCGCCCTTGGGAGGACGAGCAGGGCGTCGACCTCACGCTGATTCGCGAGTCGCTCGCACGGACGCCCGAGGAGCGACTCGAGATTCTCGAAGCCGCGATCGCAGACATCGAGGATCTCCGGGAGCTGCTCGAGCCCGCCCCGGGCCGGCCGTGAGACCCGGCCTTCGGAGGACCCTCGAGGTTCTTGCGGATGCCCAGGTGGAGGTCGTCGTCATCGGAGGCGTGGCGGCCGTTCTCCAGGGGGCGCCGATGACGACGTTCGACCTCGACGTCGTCCACCTTCGCACACCCGAAAATGTCGCGCGGCTCGTCAGCGCGCTCCGGAGCCTCGGCGCCACGTATCGATTCCAGCCTCGGGCGCCGGAGCCCGAGCTGCTCCTCGGACCGGGGCATCACCTCTTCTCGACGAACCTGGGCCCCCTCGACGTGCTGGGCGTCGTCGCCGGCGGCCTGGCTTACGAAGACCTCGTGACCTCCTCCCGCGTCCTCGCGATCGGCACGAGATCGGTTCGGGTCCTCGATCTCCCGAATCTGATCGAGCTCAAGGAGCGCGTGGGCCGTCCGAAGGACCTCGCCGCCCTGCCTTTGCTCCGGGCCGTTCTCGATGAGCGCGGCCGGCGCGAGCGCGACGAGCCCGGGCCGCGCTGATCCCTTCGGCCTTCCTGACCCGCAGCGTTGACACGTGTCCATCCGATAGATTGTAATGAGACATATGGCAAACCACTATGACGACCGCGAACGCAAGAAGGGCGCATCGGAGATGCTCGTGCTCTCGCTGCTCAAGACGCGCGCGCGGCACGGCTACGAGATCGGCAAGCTCATCGCCGAGAGGTCCGACGGCGCTCTCCAGTACGGCGCGGCCTCGCTCTACCCGCTTCTCTACCGGCTCGAGAAGCGCGGTTTCGTGGAGGGCCGCTGGGTCGAGAAGGCCGGCGAGCGGCGCAGGCGCTTCTACAAGCTGACGCCCGACGGCCGCGCTCAGCTCCGGGAGCTCCGCGCGGACTGGCGAAAGTTCCTCGACGCCATCGTCCGGGTCGCGGAGCTCGGCCGTGGTTGAGCGCGATGAGCGGCCCGATTTCCGGCACATCGTGCGTGCCGGCCTGCGCCCTCACGACGTACCCGTTGCGTGTGAAACCGATATCGTCGAGGAGCTGGGCCTCGAGCTGGAGGAGGCCTACGACGAGGCGGTGCGACGCGGCCTCTCTCCCGAAGCGGCCCTGGCCGAAGCCCTCGGACGCGTTCCCTCGTGGGAAGGCCTCGCCACGGAGCTGACGTCCGCGGTCGAGCCCGTCCTCTCGAACGTCCCCGCGTCCGTGCGCGCGGCGTTCCGCGAGCCCGAGCCCGAAGGCCGGCTGCGCGCGTGGGCCGCGGGCTGGCACCGGGACCTCGTGCTCTCCTTCCGCGCGCTCCGCTCGCGCCCGGGCTTCTCGGTTGCCGTGGCCCTCACGCTGGGACTCGGCATGGGCGTCAGCACCGCGCTCTTCTGCGTCGTGAACGCCCTTCTCCTCAGGCCGCTGCCGCTCGAGCGCATCGACGAGCTCGTCAACGTGTACTGCGTCGAGAAGGGCCTGGTGACCCACGTCCCCATGGCGTACCCCGACTACCGCGACGTGCGCGAGGCCCGGCGCGGGTTCCAGGATCTCGCGGCGTACGCCCTCCGGCCGCTCGCGCTCGAGTTCGGAGACGAGAAGCGCATCGTCATCGGCGAGATCGTCACACCGAACTACTTCGACGTCCTCGGCGTGACTCCGGTGGTGGGACGGCGCTTCGCGAGCGGCGAGGGCGAGGAGCCCGGCACCGCTGCCGTGGCCATCCTCTCGTACGGCACCTGGGAGCGCCTGTTCGGAAAGGACCCCGCGGTCCTCGGCAGATCGCTCCGCCTCAACGGCCGGACCTTCGCCGTCGTGGGCGTGGCTCCGCGCAGCTTCCAGGGTCTGCTCCGGGGCCTCTCACCCGAGGTCTTCATTCCCTTCGGCGCATACGGGCTCTTCGGATCCAAGGAGGATCCCGGCGTCGCGAGGCGCGACCGCCTCGAAAACCGCGGCAGCCGCTATCTCTCCGTGGTGGGCCGGCTCGCGCCGGGCGCGACCGTGGAGTCGGCCCGGGCCGAGGTCGTGGCCGCCGGAGCGCGCCTCGAGGCCGCCTATCCCGAAACGAACACGGGCCGCCGCTTCGATGCGCTCCCCACCGCCAGCGTGCGCGTGATCCCCGGCGTCGACGGCATCCTCTTCGCGGTCTCCGGCGGCCTCCTCGCCGTCTCGGGTCTCGTGGTCCTCATCGCGTGCGCCAACGCGGCGGGCATGCTCCTCGCACGCGGCGCGGCGCGCCGGCGCGAGATCGCCGTGCGCTACGCGATGGGCGCTTCGCGCGCGCGCGTCGTGAGGCTCCTCCTCACCGAAGGCCTCCTCCTCTCCGTGCTGGGAGCCGCGGTCGGCCTCGCGTTCGCGCTGCTGAGCAACCGGCTGCTGAGCTCGGTTGCGCTTCCCTTCCCCGTGCGCCTCGACCTCGGGCTCCGCATCGACCTCGGCGTCGTGCTGTGGGCCAGCCTCCTGAGCGCGGTCTCGACCATCGCGTTCGCGCTCCTTCCGGCGCTCCGCGCCACGCAGCTCGATCCGGGACGGGTCCTCAAGGAGGACGCCCTGTCCATCGCGCCGCGCGGCCGCCTCGGCAGCGCGCTCGTCGTCTTCCAGATCGCGCTCTCCGTGGTCCTCCTCGCGGGCGCGTCGCTCCTCCTCCGGAGCCTCCTCGGCGCGCATCGCGTGGACCCCGGCTTCACGACGCGGGGCATCGCGCTCCTCGAGACGGACCCGTCTCTCCGCGGATACAGCCCCGCAGCGGTCGAGTCCCTCTACGAAAGGCTCGCGAAGACGGCGCAGGCGCTCCCGGGCGTCGAGGCCACCGCCTACACCTCCCACCTGCCTCCCGCGTTCCGG
>CAZXSG010000674.1:0-3444 GCA_964643185.1 uncultured Holophagales bacterium | reverse complement strand
TCGAACGAGAAGTGCAAGGAAGCGCTCGGGATCCTGGGCCTGCCCGACGACCTCGACCACTGGATCGCCGAGCGGAAGAAGCCGGCACCCGACTGGCACGCCGTGCTGCCGCACCGGCCGGAGGAATCCGTCGTGCTGCCCAGCGGTGGCACGCCCAGGACGTACACGCCCGAGACCTCGACGGACAACCGCAGCGCGTTCGGCAACGCGCTCGCCGATCTGGGCGGCGTGGCCCACGAGGCGGGTATTCCCATCGCCGTGCTGGACTGTGACCTCCTGAAGTCCACGAAGACCGACATCTTCGCGGCCAAGTACCCGGCCGACTTCCACCAGATCGGCATCGCCGAGCACCACACGGCCGTGATGAACGGCGCGCTGTCGGTCGCGGGCGTCCTGTCGTTCTGGGGCGAGTTCGGGATGTTCGGCGTCGCCGAGGCCTACAACATGCAGCGCCTCAACGACGTGAACGCCGCGAACGCGAAGCTCTGCGTGACGCACTCGGGCATCGACGTGGGCGAGGACGGCAAGACCCATCACGCGATCGACTACTTCGGCCTCCTCCATTCGACGCTCGGCTGGAAGGTCTTCACGCCGGCCGACCCGAACCAGACCGATCGCGTGCTCCGCCACATGGCGACGACCCGCGGCAACCACGCGCTCGTCATGGGCCGCTCCAAGATCCCCGTGCTCACCCGGGAAGACGGCACTCCGCTCTTCGCCGGCGACTACGTGTTCGATCCCACGAAGGCCGATCGCGTGCGTGCGGGCGAGGGCCTCGTGCTCTGCGCGGCCGGCAACGTGCTGCCGCACGCGCTCGACGCGTGGAACCTCCTCGCGAAAGAGGGCGTGACGGTCGAGCTCGTCTCCGTGGCCTGTCCGCGGGACCTCTCGGACGAGGAGCTGGCTCACATCGCCCGGCTCGGCAGCGTGGTCACTGTCGAGGACCACACGCCCGACACCGGTCTCGGCACGCGGCTCCAGGCGCGGTTCAACGATCTCCGTCTCACGGCCCACGTGCGCAAGCTGGGGGTCACGAAGTACTCGTCGTCCGGCCCCGCCAAGGATCTCTACCGCCTCATGGGCCTCGACGGCGCGGCCATCGCGGCCGCGGTGAAGGAAGAGCTCGCGCCCCGGTAATCCCATCGGCGTCCACCCCCGTAGATTGGAAAAACAGAACGCGTTTCACGCCTTTGGGCGGAGGAGGATTCCCGTGCAGATCGGATTCGTCGGACTCGGAAAGATGGGCGGAAACATGGTGAAGCGGCTCCTCACGCTGGGGGGCCATTCGGTCGTCGTCACGGACCGGTCCGCAGACGCCGTGAACGCGAGCGTCGAGGCGGGCGCGACCTCGGCGAGCGATCTCGCCGATCTCGTGTCGAAGCTCGCGGCGCCCCGGGCGGTGTGGGTCATGGTGCCGTCGGGCGCTCCGACCGACATCGTCATCAACGAGCTCGGAAAGCACCTCTCGGCGGGGGACGTCGTCATCGATGGCGGCAACAGCAACTTCAAGGAGTCCCAGGCTCGCGGCAAGGCGCTCGCCGAGAAGGGCATCCTGTTCGTCGACTCGGGAACCTCCGGCGGCATCTGGGGCCTCCAGTTCGGCTACTGCCTCATGGTGGGCGGCGAGAAGGCGGCCATCGACCACCTCACGCCGGTGCTCGAGACGCTGGCCCCGAAAGACGGCTGGCTCCACTGTGGCCCCGTGGGCGCCGGGCACTACGTGAAGATGGTTCACAACGGAATCGAGTACGCCATGATGCAGGCCTACGCCGAAGGGTTCGAGCTGTTCGAGGCCTCCGGGCTGGGGCTCGACAACGCGAAGATCGCCAAGCTCTGGATGCAGGGCTCCGTGGTGCGCTCGTGGCTCCTCGAGCTGGGCGCCGAGGCGCTGGCGAAGGATCCGACGATCGCCGGCGTCGCTCCCTTCGTGACCGATTCCGGTGAGGGTCGCTGGACGGTCATCGAGTCGATCGAGAAGGCCGTGCCGACTCCCACGATCACGGCGGCCGTGCAGTACCGGTTCCGCTCGCGGCAGGAGAACAGCTACGCGGCGCGCTTCCTGAACGTCCTGCGCAACCAGTTCGGCGGCCACGAGATCAAGAAGTAAGAACGGAAACGAGGAGAACACACCGTGGCTGTCGTTCCGACGGAACCCGTCTCCATCGTCATCTTCGGCGGCTCGGGCGACCTCTCGAAGAGGAAGCTCGTGCCCGCCCTCTACGAGCTGCACCTCGAGGGGCATCTCGCGCCCGGCACGCTCATCGTGGGCTACGCGCGAACGGGGGAGTCCGACGAAACCTACCGCGCCGAGATGAAGGCCGCGGTCGCGGAGTTCGCGCGCATCAAGCCGCTCGACGAGGAGAAGTGGTCGGCCTTCGAATCGCGTCTGTACTTTTTCCGGGGCGATCTCACGGTGCCCAAGCACCTCGCGGACCTCAAGACCCGCCTCGAGACGCTCGAGAAGGAGCGCAACGCTCCGGGCAACCGCCTCTTCTATCTCGCGGTGCCGCCTTCGGCCATCTCGCCCGTCGTGAAGAACCTCGGCGACGCCGGCTTCGTGTATCCCGTGGACGGCGGCCCCTGGTCCCGCCTCATCGTCGAGAAGCCGTTCGGCCGGGACCTCAAGTCGGCCCAGACGCTGAACGAGGAGATCTCGCAGGTCTTCCGCGAGAGGCAGACGTTCCGCATCGATCACTACCTCGGCAAGGAGACGACGCAGAACATCCTCGTCTTCCGCCTCGGCAACGGCATCTTCGAGCCGCTCTGGAACGGCCGCTACGTCGACCACGTGCAGATCACGGTGGCCGAGTCGATCGGCGTCGAGGGGCGCGGCCGCTTTTACGAAGAGGCCGGCATCCTCCGCGACATCATCCAGAACCACGTCCTCCAGCTCCTGTGCCTCGTGGCGATGGAGCCGCCGGTGGCGTTCGAGCCGAACGCCGTGCGCGACGAGAAGGTGAAGGTCCTGAAGGCGGTGAGGCCGCAGACGCCCGCGGAGATCCTCATGGACACGGTGCGCGGCCAGTACGGGCCGGGCGCCGTGGACGGCAAGCCCGTGCCCGGCTACCGCAGCGAGATGAACGTCCACCCGATGTCGCTCCGCGAGACGTACGCGGCGTGGAAGGTTCACGTGGAGAACTGGCGCTGGGCGGGCGTGCCGTTCTATCTCCGCGCCGGAAAGCGCATGGCCAAGCGCGTGACGGAGATCGCCATCACGTTCAAGACACCGCCCATCGCCATGTTCCGTCGCGCGGGAGTGACGCAGCAGGCGCCCAACGTTCTCGTCCTCCGCATCCAGCCCGACGAGGGCATCTTCCTCACGTTCGGCGCCAAGGTGCCCGGCGCGGTGTCGAAGATCGACCCCGTCACCATGGACTTCCGCTATTCGCAGTACTTCGGCGGCTCGCAGCCCGAGGCCTACGAGCGGCTGCTCCTCGACGCCAT
>CAZXSG010000673.1:0-3446 GCA_964643185.1 uncultured Holophagales bacterium | reverse complement strand
GGAGAACCTCTCCGCGCCCGTCCTCTTCATCTACGGCAGCGAGCACCAGGGCGTGCCTCCGACCGAGGCCGCGCCGCTGAAGGCTCAGCTCGAGGCGCCGGGGAAGAGCGTCGAGACGGTCGTGTACGACGGCGCGGGCCACGCCTTTTTCAACGACACCCGGCCCGCGGTGTTCCACGCGGCCGCGGCCGCGGACGCCTGGAAGCGCACGCTGGCGCTCTTCCGCGCGAACCTCAGCTGAGCGAAGGATCGTCGGCGGATGGGTGTTGGTCGGCCTCGAAAAGACAGCGGATCCCGTCGTTCCTAGAATGCCGGCCATGGCCGTGACCCAGCACCACACCGTTTGCAACCGGGATTGCCCCGACGCCTGCGGGCTCATCGCCCACGTGGAGGACGGCAAGCTCGTCCGCCTGGCCGGGGATCCCGCGCATCCCGTGACCAAGGGCTTCCTCTGCTACCGCACGTCGCACTTCCCCGAAAGGCAGAATCGGGCCGATCGCATCACGAGGCCGCTCCTCAAGGACGGCGACGGCTTTCGCGAGGTCTCGTGGGGCGAGGCGCTCTCGTTCGTGGCCGGGAAGCTCGTCACGATTCGCAGGGAGTCGGGCCCCGCCGCGATCCTCCACTACCGTTCCGGCGGCTCCCTCGGCATGCTCAAGCTGGTCGTCGACTATTTCTTCGAGCTCTTCGGCCCCGTCTCGGTCAAGCGCGGCGACATCTGCTCCGGCGCGGGCGACGCGGCGCAGGAGACGGACTTCGGCGAGGAGGAATCGCACGACCTCTTCGACCTCCTCAACGCGAAGCACATCCTCCTGTGGGGCAAGAACCCGTACGTCTCGAACGTCCACCTCGTGCCCGTGCTCCTCGACGCGAAGAAGCGCGGCGCCAGGATCACGCTCATCGACCCCGTGCGCCACAAGGGCGCGAACCTCGCGAACCACACCATCCTCGTGAAGCCCGGCGCCGACTTCGCCCTCGCGATGGCCGTCGCGTCGCGGCTCTTCGAATCGGGCCGCATCGATCCCGCAGCGGCCTCTTACACCGACCACTTCGACACGTTCTCCTCGCTGGTGGCCTCGCGCTCCGCCGCCGAGTGGACCGCGGACGCGGACGTGGCCCCCGCCGACGTGGATCACCTCGCGGACGCCCTCGCCGACAAGCCCTGCGCCATCCAGGTGGGCTGGGGCATGGGCCGCCGCACGAACGGCTCGGGCATCGTGCGCGCGCTCGACGCGCTCTGCGCCGTGAGCGGCAACCTCGGCATCCCGGGCGGCGGCGTCTCCTTCTACTTCAAGCGCCGCGGCGCGTTCGACACCTCGTTCCTGAAGAAGGAATGGCCCCGAACGCTCTGCGAGCCGATCCTCGGCGAGGAGATCCTCGCCGCGCAGGACCCGCCGATCCGCGCCGTGTGGATCACGGCGGGAAACCCCGTCGCCATGCTCCCCGACTCCACCACCGTCGCCCGGGCGCTCGAAACGCGCGAGTTCGTGGTCGTGGTCGATTCCTTCCTCACCGACACGGCCCGCCGCGCGACGCTCGTCCTCCCCACCACGACGCTCGTGGAAGACGACGATCTCGTGGGCGCCTACGGCCACCACTGGATCGCGGCGTCCACACCGGCGCTCGCGCCGCCCGGCGAATGCCTCTCGGACCTCGAGATCGTGCAGCGCCTGGCCGCCGCCATCGACGCGCACACGAACGCGAACGGCAACGGCATCGCCCGGCACCTCGCGGGCACGCCGCGCGAGTGGAAGAGCCGCATGCTCGGGAAGGTCGCGCCGTTCGGCATCACGGCCGAAGGCCTCGAGAAGAAGGCCGTGAAGAACCCGCTCGTGTCGGACGTCCTCTTCGCCGACCGCAAGTTCCCGACCAGCACGGGCCGCATGAACCTCGTCTCCGAAGAGCCCGCGCGCCCCGCGGAAGAAGAGGGCTTCCCGCTCTGGCTCTTCTCGAGCTCCACCGAAAAGGCCCAGAGCTCCCAGTGGTCCGGCCCCGAACCCGATATCGTCACCGCGACCTGCCATCCTGACGCCGCGCCCGGCTTCGCGGACGGCGAGCGCGTGTTCCTGGAGAGCGCGATCGGCCGCATCGCCGTGCTCCTGAAGCTCGACGCCGCGCAGAGGAAAGACACGGTGCTGGTGCCCAAGGGCGGCCACTACGACAAGGGCACCTCGGCCAACGCGCTCATCCGCGCGCGCCTCACCGACGCGGGCGAGGGCGCGGCCTACCTGGACTGCAAGGTGCGGGTCGTCCGTGTCTGACGGCACGCTCTCCTACACGTTCGGCACGCTCGAGAGCGCGGGCCACGCCGAGGCCGTGGAGCGGCTCTGCGAGCGGCTCGAGGAGATCGAGGGCTCGGGGTTCTACTCCGAGGTCGCGGTCGAGAGGCCGTGGTCGAAGCACAACCCGCTTCTCTCCGGCGAGTTCGGTCGCACCCGGCCCATCCGCTGGTTCCTCGAGCGCGAGCTTCACAAGCTGGCCCGCCAGGGAGCGACGATCTCGGTGCGCCCCTCGCGGGAGGCGATGGGGCTCGAGGATCCCGCGCTCTTCGCCGCCGTGGACGAGGGCGCGTGGGACATCCGCCAGAAGAAGCTCTTCCTGTTCGGGCCCGAGCGCACCGTGCTCTCGATGAACCGCCTCGAGCACTACACGGCGACGCGGGCCGACGACTTCCAGCGCTACGTGCTCTTCACGAACTACGCGATGCACGTGGAGTCGTTCCTGGACCGATTTCCCGACGCCATCCGCCCCTCGCGTGAGGGCGTGCAGATGCCGGCCTACCACCACGTTCTTCCGGGGCAGGTCGGCGTGACGCTCGTGAACATCGGCGTCGGCCCCTCGAACGCGAAGACCATCACCGACCACGTGGCCGTGCTCCGGCCCGACGTGATGCTCATGGTGGGCCACTGCGGGGGCCTCCGGAACCATCAGGAGATCGGCGACCTCGTGCTCGCGCAGGGCTTCATGAGAGACGACCACGTGCTCGATGCCGTGCTCCCCCGCAGCGTCCCCGTGCTCTCGAATCACCTCCTCAACGAGCTGCTCCTCGAGGCGCTGGACGCGCGCAAGCTCGCGTTCCGCATGGGCAACGTCTACACCACGGCGAACCGCAACTGGGAGTTCAACCAGGAACGCACGATTGCCGAGATACGGCTTTCGCGGTCGATCGCGATCGACATGGAGTCGGGCACGATCGCGGCGAATGGATTCCGATATCGCATTCCCACGGCCACGCTCCTCTGCGTATCCGACAAGCCGCTCCACGGACGGCCCAAGCTCAGCGACGCGGCTCAGGCCTTCTACCGCACCACCCGGCAGTGGCACGTCGAGATCGCCGTGGAGGTGCTCACACGGGTGCGCGAAGGCTGGCCCCAGGGGCTCCCGACGACCGACCTGAGGTCGCCGGACGAGCCCCTCTTCGGAACGCTCTAGCAGGCCGCTAGCGC
>CAZXSG010000672.1:0-3447 GCA_964643185.1 uncultured Holophagales bacterium | reverse complement strand
GGCGTCATCTGCGTCTACGTGGCGATCGGGCAGAAGAACTCCACGGTCGCGCAGGTCGTGCAGACGCTCGAGGAGCACGGCGCGATGGAGCACACCATCGTCGTCTCGGCCTCCGCCGCCGATCCCGCGCCGCTCCAGTACCTCGCCCCGTACGCCGGCTGCGCGATGGGCGAGTACTTCATGTTCAACGGCGGCCACGCGCTCTGCATCTACGACGACCTCTCCAAGCAGGCCGCCTCGTACCGCGAGATCTCGCTCCTCCTCCGCAGGCCGCCCGGCCGCGAGGCGTACCCCGGCGACGTCTTCTACCTGCACAGCCGCCTCCTCGAGCGCGCGTCGAAGCTCTCCAAGGAGAACGGCGGCGGCTCGCTCACGGCGCTCCCCATCATCGAGACGCAGGCGGGCGACGTCTCGGCGTACATCCCGACGAACGTCATCTCGATCACCGACGGACAGATCTTCCTCGAGGCCGACCTCTTCTACGCCGGAGTGCGGCCCGCCATCAACGTCGGCATCTCGGTGTCGCGCGTCGGCGGCTCGGCGCAGATCCGCACCATGCGCGCCATCTCGGGCACGCTGCGTCTCGACCTCGCCCAATACCGCGAGCTCGCGGCCTTCGCGCAGTTCGGCTCCGACCTCGACAAGTCCACACAGAACCAGCTCAACCGCGGCAAGCGCCTCACCGAAATGCTGAAGCAGAAGCAGTACGTCCCGATGGACATCGGCCTGCAGGTCGCCTCGGTGTTCGCGGGCGTCAAGGGCTTCCTCGACGACCTTCGCGTCGAGGCCGTGCTGCCGTTCGAGAGCGCGCTCCACAAGTACCTCTCGAGCGCGCACGCGTCGCTCCTCGAAGAGGTGCGCACCGCGGGCAAGCTCGACAAGACGCTCGAGGAGAAGCTCCTTGCCGCGATCGGCGAAGGCAAGAAGCTCTTCCTCGCGGGCAACCCCCAGGCGAAGCAGTAAGGGCATCGCGTGGCGGGCGGCCTCATCGACATCCGGCGCCGGATCAAGAGCGTCAAGAACACCCAGCAGATCACGAAGGCCATGAAAATGGTGGCGGCCTCGCGCCTCCGCCGTTCTCAGGACCGGGTGATCGCGGCGCGTCCCTATGCCGAGACGCTCGCGCAGGTGCTCGGGTCCGTCGCGAGCCGCGTGGGCGCGGGCGACGACGGCGCACCGGCGCATCCGCTCCTCGCGACCCGCGAGGAGAAGCACATCCTCGTCGTCACGGTCACGACCGACAAGGGGCTCTGCGGCGCGTTCAACACGAACGTGAACCGCACGACGAACCTCTTCGTGAAGAACGCGCTCGCGAGCGGCAAGAAGGTCTCCCTCGTCTGCCTCGGCAAGAAGGGCTACGACTTCTGGAAGCGGCGCGACGTGCCGATCCTCGACGCGCGTCCCGGCATCTTCTCGAAATTCGACTCGGCGACCGCGCGAGAGATCGCGCAAGGCCTCGCGAAGCGGTTCCTCGACGGCGAGGTGGACTCCGTTTACGCGCTCTCGAACGACTTCAAGAGCGTCATCGCGCAGGTCACGATGACGCGCAAGCTCCTGCCGGTGGCGCTCGAGGAGCTGGGTGCCGGCGGCAAGTCCGCGGGGCAGGACTACCTCTACGAGCCCGGCCCCGAGGTGCTCCTCGGCATGCTCGTGCCCCAGTACCTGGAGTTCCAGCTGTTCCGCATCCTCCTGGAGTCCGCCGCCGCCGAGCACGCGGCCCGGATGACCGCCATGGAGGGCGCTTCCAAGAACGCGGGCGAGATGATCAAGTCGCTCACGCTGATCTACAACCGGGCGCGCCAGGCGCGCATCACGAAAGAGCTCATCGAGATCGTTTCCGGCGCGGCGGCGCTCGATTAACTGGGGGGCTCGGGCGCCCCCCAGACCCCCGGGGCTCACCGCGAGCGGTTCGCCCCTCACCGTTCCGCAGAGAGAACGGACACACCAGGAAGAATGGGACCCGGGAAGAACCAATCGGAAGAACGGACGCAGAGGACACAATGGAAAACATCGGCAAGGTCGTTCAGGTCATCGGACCCGTCGTGGACGTGGAGTTCCCGAACGGCAAGCTCCCCACCATCCTCAACGCGGTCCGCATCGTCGACCGGCAGGGCCTGTCGACCGAGAAGATCGACCTCATGACCGAGGTGGCCCAGCACCTCGGCGAGAACCGCGTCCGCTGCGTCTCGATGAAGCCGGCCGACGGCCTCGTCCGCGGCATGGAGGCGATCGACCTCGGCCAGCCCATCTCCGTGCCCGTCGGACCGGAGACGCTCGGCCGCATCCTGAACGTCCTCGGCGAGCCCGTCGACGGCATGGGCGAGGTCGCGGCCAAGACGTACTGGCCCATTCACCGCGAGGCCCCGAGCTACGAAGACCAGTCCACGTCGGTCGAGATGTTCGAGACCGGCATCAAGGTCATCGACCTCCTCGAGCCGTACACCAAGGGCGGTAAGACGGGCCTCTTCGGCGGCGCCGGTGTCGGCAAGACGGTGCTCATCCAGGAGCTCATCAACAACGTCGCCAAGTCGGCCGGCGGCTACTCGGTTTTCGCCGGCGTCGGCGAGCGCACGCGCGAAGGCAACGACCTCTGGCTCGAGTTCTCCGAGTCGGGAATCATCGATCCCACCGACTGGCGGAAGTCCAAGGCAGCGCTCGTCTACGGCCAGATGACCGAGCCCCCCGGCGCACGCCTCCGCGTGGGCCTCTCGGGCCTCACCATCGCCGAGTACTTCCGCGACGTCGAGGGCCAGGACGTCCTCCTCTTCATCGACAACATCTTCCGCTTCACGCAGGCCGGCTCCGAGGTCTCCGCGCTCCTCGGCCGCATGCCGTCGGCCGTCGGTTATCAGCCGAACCTCGCCACGGAGATGGGTCAGCTGCAGGAGCGCATCACCTCCACGAAGAAGGGCTCGATCACGTCGGTCCAGGCCATCTACGTGCCCGCCGACGACCTCACGGACCCCGCGCCCGCCACGGCATTCGCCCACCTCGACGCCACCACGGTTCTCTCGAGGCAGATCTCCGAGCTGGGCATCTACCCGGCCGTCGATCCGCTCGCGTCGACCTCCAAGATCCTCTCGCCGATGATCGTCGGCGAGGAGCACTACGGCGTCGCGCGCTCCGTGCAGGCCGTGCTCCAGAAGTACAAGGACCTCCAGGACATCATCGCGATCCTGGGCATGGACGAGCTCTCCGAGGACGACAAGATCATCGTCGGCCGCGCCCGCAAGATTCAGCGCTTCCTCTCGCAGCCGTTCTTCGTCGCGCAGCAGTTCACGGGCATCGACGGCAAGTACGTGAAGATCGCCGACACGATCCGCTCCTTCAAGGAGATCGTGGCCGGCCAGCACGACGACCTTCCCGAGCAGGCGTTCTACCTCGTGGGCACCATCGAAGAGGCCCGCGAGAAGGGCGAGAAGCTCCTCCGCGAGCAGAAGTAAGCCA
>CAZXSG010000671.1:0-3449 GCA_964643185.1 uncultured Holophagales bacterium | reverse complement strand
CGTCGAGGTACTTCTCACCCGCGAGCTTGGCGATGCCGTACGCCGAGTAGGGCCGTGTCGGGTGGTCCTCGCCGGCGGCGAAACCATCCGGATCACCGTAGATCGCTCCGCCCGTCGACGAGAACACGATCTGCGACACGCCCTCGGCGGCGGCCGCGAGAGCAAGGCGAATGGTCCCGAGGACGTTCACCTCGGCGTCGAAAACGGGGTCGGCCATCGACTTGCGGACGTCGATCTGGGCGGCGAGGTGGAAGATGGCGTGGATCCGTTCCTTGCGAAGGAGCTCGGGGAGGGCCGCGTCGCGTATGTCCCCCCGCTCCAGCCGCGCATCCTTGGGAAGGCGCTTGGCATCGCCGGTCGAGAGGTCGTCGAGGACGACGACGGGATGCCCTTGGGCGAGGAAGGCCTCGACGATATGAGAGCCGATGAACCCGGCCCCGCCCGTCACGAGAAGCGGCTGGTCCTGGGGGGGCTTCGGTGAGGTGGCGTCGTTCGTCACAGACCGTCGAGAATAGCGGCGTGAAAGGAGCCGCACAAGGAGCCGCAGAAGGAGCCGCTCCGCGAGGCCGAAAGCCGCTACCGAGGGAGTTCTACGAGCGGGAGACGGCGATCGTGGCGCGGGACCTCCTCGGCTGCCTCCTCGAGCGGCGAGGCCGGCGGCTCGTGATCGTGGAAACCGAGGCCTACCTCGGCGCCACAGATCGCGCATGCCACACGTTCGGGGGGCGGAGGACGGCTCGCGTCGAACCCATGTGGGGCCCGGGAGGTCACTCTTACGTTTACAGGATCTACGGGCTCCACGACTGCATGAACGTCGTCACGCGCGGCGCGGGGGAGCCGGAGGCCGTGCTCGTGCGGGCGGCCGTCCCCGAGGCGTTCTTCGAGGGCGCCGCGCTCTCGAGACAGGAGCTGCTCGAGGCGTCGGGGCCGGGCCGCCTTTGCCGCAGCCTCGGCATCACCCGGGAGCACTCGGGTCTCTCGCTCCGAGGGCGCGAGCTTCGGATCCTCGAACGCGCGGTGCCAAGCCCGGGCCGCGCGCTGCTGTGCGGGCCCCGCGTCGGCATCGCGTCCGCGGGTGAAGCCGCGACGTGGCCTCTCCGATTCGCGCTGGCAGGTTGCCCGGCCGTGACGGCCCGCTCGATGCTCGGGCCGTACGAGGGCACCGGAATCTGACGGCGCGCGAGCGCTGCGTCAGGAAACGCTCACGGGATCCAGGTCGGGCGCTCTCACCACGCAGTTCTTGCCGCTGCGTTTCGCTTTGTAGAGGGCCTGGTCGGCCCGCTCGACGAGGAGGCGCTTGTTCGAGGCGTCCTCGGGATACGTCGCGAGGCCCATCGACACCGTCACGCTGAGCGGATGGGAGAGCTCGGGTGTGACGAAGAGCCGCGCGGCGATGCGTTGGCGCAGCCTCTCGGCGACCACGAGCGCGCGATCCTCGGGCGTCTCCGGAAGGATCAGCGCGAATTCCTCTCCGCCGTAGCGCGCCACCGTGTCCATCTCCCGAACGCCGCGGCGAAGCTCCTCGACGAGTCCCCGGAGCACGAGGTCGCCCACGGGATGTCCGAACTTGTCGTTGATCTGCTTGAAATCGTCGATGTCCACCATGAGGAGGGCGAGAGGCTGGTGATTTCGCTCGTGGCGCGTGATCTCGCGGTACAGCGTTTCCTGGAAGTGACGATGGTTGAAGGCCTCGGTGAGGGAGTCGCGGACCGAGAGCTGGCGGGTGGTTTCGTAAGCGCGCGCGGACTGGATGGCCGTCACGGCCTGGTTCGCGAAGATCTCGAGCGCCTGGATGTCCTCGAGCCGCGGCGCGAAGCCCGAGCGCGGCTGGTCGATCTGGAGGACGCCGATGATCTGATCCCCGGCCGTGAGCGGAACGAAGAAAAGATCCTGGGCGTGCCACGGTGCCGCCACCCCCTTCCGGCGCCGGGCGGCGCGGGCCGAGGAGTCTTCCGGCGAGAGCTGCTGCTCGATGTGGCTGATGAAGTACGACTTCGAGATCCGGTGCCTCTCGGCGAACCACTTCACCATCTCCTCGCGGGGGAGGTTCTCCTTCGACAGGGAATCCCAGGATTGGTCGAGCCCCACGTGGGCCCGGCGCACGAACACGTTCTCGGCCCGGTCGTAGAGGGAGAGGAGCACGACGTCCCAACCAAGGCTCGTCGAGGCAGCCCGCACGATGTTCTGGATGACGTGGTCGAGCGTGAGGTGCGACTTCAGCTCGTTGGAGACGTCGAGGATCCGGTGCAGCGCTTCCGCGCGGCTCTGGAGCCTCTCGTTCACGGCCTGCATCTGCCGCCGGAGGCTGCGGTCCTGGACCGAGAGCGCCACGTGGTCGGCGAGTTGGATGAGCTGCTGCACGAGCTCGGGCTCGTGGAGCGCCGCGTCGTCGGACTCGAGGACGAGGAGTCCCGTGATGACCTCGGGGGTCTGCAGCGGCAGGACCACCTGGTAGGGAAAAGCCGCGTTGAGAACGATGGTTCTCTCGCTGCCCGTCGCGAGCTGGCGGGCGGGGGCCTCGTGGAGTCCGGTGGGATCGGCCGTCCGCGTGACCCAGGCGAGGAGGGCCGGGCGGGGGAGCCGCGTCTCACCGCTGAGAACGGCGGTGACCTTCTCGACCTCGGTTCCGCGCAGCGGGTCGGGCTCCTCCTCGAAGGAGACCGTCGCGAGCGCCTTCACGGGAAGCACCTCGCGCAGCGTCCCGAAGAGCCGCTCGAACACGACCTCGTCGCGGTCGTTCGAGGTGAAGAGCCGTGACAGCGCGCGCAGCGTGGCGAGCTCGCGGTTCCGCCGCGACAGCTCGGCCGCTCGGCGGCGAGCGCTTGCGAAGCTCCGGAGCGCGGCCGAAACGAGAGCGACCGACGCGAAGGCGAGGACGTCTCCCGGGATGCCGTAGAGCGGATGGAGCAGGAGGATGAGCGCCATGCAGGGCGCCAGGAGAACGAGGGCGACGAGCTGGTAGAGCACGACGCGGACGAGCTCGGGGAGCCGGCCCTCGGGGCCTCCGGCCGCTCGAACCGCGGTGAGGATCAGGCGCGCGAAGAAGAAGACGAGAACGCCGCTCGCGAAGATCAGCGTCCGTGCGACCCGGCCATCGACGGCGCCGACGGAGACGATGAAGAACCCTGCGGCGGCATACGAGAGGACGAGGTCGGCGGCGTCGTCGAGGTCCTCGCGGCGCGGGATACCGCGTCGCTCGATGGCCCGGGCCAGGAGCGAGGCCGTCGCCACGAGGGCGACGCCGCTCTGCCAGGAACTGAGAAGCACAACGGCGGGGAGTACGGCGGCCGCCTCGAGCCCGACATGCGTATGTCCGGACGGCACACGAAGGAGCGCGGCGAGGAGCGAGAGCGCGAGGAAGGGGATGAGCACGCCGGGCTCCGCCTTCGGGAGGTCCAGGCAGGCCACGCCAAAGATGGCGAGGGCGACCACGAGCACCGCCGTCGACG
>CAZXSG010000670.1:0-3449 GCA_964643185.1 uncultured Holophagales bacterium | reverse complement strand
GGACACGCCGTTGCCGCGTCCGGGCTCACCGCCCCTCGTCGCCGTGCGCACGTACCGGGCCGCGCACAACATCGGCCACTTCCGGTTCCTCGAGTGCGGGCGTCTCGAGGCCGGGCGTCCCGACGGCGACCTTTCTCCGTGGGACGACGTGCGCGTGCCGTTCGACCCCGCGCTCCGCGCGCTCGCGAGCCTGCAGGACATCGGCGTCGAGCGGCGCGAGGGTGGACCCGTAGTGGAGGAGCGCTACGCGATCACGGCCGAGGGGGCCGTGGAGGTGCGCGTCACGCTGCCTGAGGACGGCTTCGACGAAACCTACCGGCTGCGCGGCGCCAGGGCTTAGGCGTCCCCCTATTTTTCCAGCCGCACGACGATGAGCGTGCGGTCGTCCTCCGGCTCGTCCGAGCCGGTGTGCGTGCGCCACGCCGCGAGGAGGGTCTCCTTCGTCTGCGCGGCCGTCCTGCCGGCGCACGATGCGAGGACCGACTCGAGACGGTCGAAGCCGAAGGGCGTGTCGTCCGTGCCGGTCGCCTCGACGATGCCGTCGGAGAGGAAGACCCAGAGATCGCCCTTCGCGATCGGAGCCGATACGGTCACGAACTTCGTGGGCAGCGTCGGACCGAGCGGCCTGCTGGGGTTCGCGACGCTCGAGACCGCGCCCTCGCTCGTGACGCGGTAGGGATAGAGGTGTCCGGCGTTCGTGAGCTCCATCGTTCCCGTCGCGAGACGGAAGCGCGAGTGCCCCATCGTGACGAACGTGCGGGCGTCGGTCGTCTCGCGCACCTCGCGGTCGAGGGACGTGAAGATGGCCGAGGGCTCGGCTCCCGTGGCGAGAAACGCCGAGAGCGAGGCCTTGGCCGAGGCCATGACGATGCCCGTGGGAAGCCCGTGGCCCGAGACGTCGGCCACCACGACCACGAGGTCGCTCGGGCCCACCGCGACGAAGTGGTAGAAGTCGCCGCCAATCACGGACGCGGGCCGGAAGTCCACGGCGATCTCGACGCCCGGAAAGATGAAGCCCGTGGGCAGGAGGCGCCGCTGCAGCGTGCGCGCGAGCGTCAGCTCGTGGGCCAGAGCCTCTGTCTTCGCCTTCTCGGTGACGCTCTCGGCGAGGTGCGCCGACATGCGGTTGAAGCTGCCGATCAGCTCGGCGAGCTGGTCGCGTCCACGGAACGACGCGCGGTGCGAGAAGTTGCCCTTCTCGATTTCGGCGAAGCCCTTCGAGAGCCGGCCCGTCGCGCGGGCGATGCGCGAGACGAGCAGCGCGGCCAGGGTCGCCGCGACGAGATAGATGACCCCGACGAACGTGCCGAGCACCATGAGGATGCGGTAGGCGATGTTGTCGTCGGACTTACCTTCGCCTGCGCCCTCGCGCTCGTTGCCCGTATCCAGCCGGGTCCGTCCGTAGAACTCGTGGAACTCGCGGGCGAGGGACGAGCGCGTCCAGAGGAGGACGCGCTTCTTCTCGGACCTCTTGCCCGTGTCGAGGTCGAGCGGCGGCTCGGCGAGGCGTCCCCCCCAGTTCACCCACCGATTGCGGAGGATGCTGAACGGCTCCTTCCGAGCGGGGGCGGCACCGGAGCTTTTCGCCGCTGCGGCCGCTGCGTTGGCCGCGGTTTCGGCGGCTGCGGCTGTTTCCGACGTCGTGGGGTCGGTCTCGACGCGGAAACGCTCCCTTCCGGTGTCGACGGTGACACCGCCCTTCCACTTGCGGGGGGCGGGCGTCTCCTCGGGCACGGCCGTCGGCGCGGGCTCGGGCCGCGGCTCGCCGGTTTCGGTGTCTCTCGCGGCGGGGTCGGGCTCTCCGGGAGGGGGAGGAGTGTCCCGGCTCTTGTCTTCGTCGTCGCCTTCCTCGGGCGTGGCGAGGTAGGGCTCGAACGCGATACCGGTTTCGGCCAGGAACGGCGCCGAGAGCGATTTCATGGGGGCGGCCAGGATCAAACGGTCTCCGCGCCGGAACGGAGCCTCGGCGACCATGAGGAGGCGCTTCTCGACGTACGCGTTCGTGCCCTCGTCGGGTAGTTCCTCCTCGGGGATCGGAAACGTCTCCGGTCCTCCACGTTCGATCGCGCCGCTCTCGGGCACGAGCGCGTAGCTGAGATCGGGGAAGACGGGTGTCACGAGGGCCGCTGCGGCGAGAACCTGCTGCCTCTCGGCCGGGGTCTTCGTGGCCGCGAACCGCTCGGCCAGCCAGGCCGCGCGCCAGGTGAGCTTCGTGGAGCGGTCCTTGAGCGCTTCCTGCACGCGGTTCGTGGCGAGCTGCCCTCCGACCATCGCGGCCTGCACGAAGACGAGGAGGAGGAGGAACGGCAGCGGCACGAACCCGAGGAGCACATAAGAGACGAAGAGACGTGAGCCCACGCGCCACAGGAGGCCGCGCAGGAGGTGCCTCACGAGACTCACGCAGAAGACGGGGGAGCAGAAGCTCGTGAGGATGATTCCGGGTACCAGCAGTCCGTCCGTGTCGAGCGCGTTGCCGAGAATGATCAGCACGACGCCCACCACGCTGAGGAGACCGCTGATCTTGAAGGTGCGTGTGACCGTCATTTCCGTCCGGCCGACGAGCGTCTCACGCCCCTGCCAAAGATCAAGGGGGTTTGGGGTAGACTACGATTCGGTAAGTATTTCGAGAGGATCATCGTGGCCGACAAACGTGCGTTCCCCAGGCGCAAAAAACGGTTTCTGGTCGATGTCATCACCGACGGCGGCACGTCGTCCGGCTTCACGATCGATCTCTCCCACACGGGCGTATTCGTGCAGAGTGCGCGGTTTCCCCGGATGGGGGATCCCGTCACGATCCGGCTGCACGTCTCGGACAAGAGCATCATCGAGCTCAAAGGTACGGCTGTGAGGGCGAAGCGGGTTCCACCCGCGCTCGCTTTTTCGGAGCCCAACGGGTTCAGTCTGCAGATCAGCGGCTACTCGGAGGAGTACTTCAAGCTGCTCACCGCGCTCGAGCAGAGCGCGACGAGCTCGAAAATCGCGGCGCCACGCATCGGCTAGCTTGCTAAATTCTCCTCATCTGCTATCTTTCGCGGCCCCGGCGAACTGGCGCGTTCGTCTAGCGGTCTAGGACGCCGCCCTCTCACGGCGGTAACACGGGTTCGAGTCCCGTACGCGCTACCAACTTGGGTTTTCGTTGCGGGGCTGGCTCGGCCTTCTCACCGCCGTGAGCGGACGGCGTAAACGCCGCCAGCTGAAGTGAATGCGGGGGACACCCCCGCACCAGCTAGCGGATGCGGGGGACACCCCCGCACCCCCGGCGGCGGCGGTAACACGGGTTCGAGTCCCTCCCATCTCAACTGCAGAGAAGAGCCCGGGGAGACCCCCCGAGGGAGCCGTGCGATCCTGCGCGCCTTGCGAGGAGACCACGCACAGCCTTCGCTGAACACGGCCCCGCCCATCGTTCTGATCGGGGCATCGGTCGCTGCGTTCGGGTTTCTCCTCTTGTC
>CAZXSG010000669.1:0-3458 GCA_964643185.1 uncultured Holophagales bacterium | reverse complement strand
CAATCCTGTGGACCGGAGGACGCTCAGGTCATCGCGCTCGCGGTCGATCCGTCGTCTGCGGAAACCCTGTTCGCCGGAACGGCGCGAGGTCGCCTTTTCCGATCCACGAATGGCGGGACCACCTGGAGTCCTTCGGATTCGGGCATGACGGACGGAAGCATGAGCGGTTTCGCATTCGGCTTCGGGAGCCCGCCACCGGTCTATGCGTTCGGTCAGAGCCTCTATCGATCTCTGGATGGTGGCCTGCGCTGGTCCCCGGGGGCATCGGCGCCCCGGTCGCTCTCGACGTCGATCCGCGGGACCCCGTCTCGTTGCTGGTCGCGACGGGGTCGGCCCTCTACCAAACTCAATATTCGGGGGCCATCTGGTTCGTTCGGGTGGACGCCGGCCGCGCGACGGCACTCGCGCGGCACCCTTCGAACCCCGACCTCGTGCTCGCCGGCTCCGTCGACGGCGGCGTCGCGCGGTCGACTGACGCCGGTGAGACCTGGAAGCGGGGGGAGGACGGGCTCCCCGTGATGACGATCCGGTCGCCCGTCGCCGACGCGGCCGCACCGGGCACCTTTTTTCTGGGCGGGGCCGCGGGCATTTTCCGATCGACGGACTCCGGTGGTACTTGGACTTCAGTCTTGCCGGCCGACCTCGAGGTGATGGGGATTGCGACCCACGCTGCGCGGCCCGGGCTGATCTACGCCGGGATGCGCGCACACCCCAACGTCGACGCGAGGCTCCCAGGGCGGATCGTCCGTTCCACGGATTCGGGGGAGACCTGGTCGACCGCGAGTGCGGGCCTCACGGGGTCGGAGCTGCGGGCGATCACCGTTTCCCCGAGCGACCCCGCGAGGCTCTGGGTGGCCTTTGCCGACGCCGGGATCTTCAGTTCCCGCGATTCCGGAGAGACCTGGGCCCCCGTGCCCCTCACCGGCTTCGACAACGTCGAGCTCAGCGGCCTCGCCCTGTCGCCCGCCGCGCCCGGCCGCGTGATCGCGTCTTCCGGGCAACGGATCCTGAGGTCCTTCGACGAGGGGCGGAGCTGGGAGCCGCCCGTTGGCGCGTCGAAGGCCTTCCCTCTGACCCGTGTCGTGGCCGACCCCCGGGACGCCACGCGCCTCTATGCGACGGCATGGAACGATCCTTTCCTGAAATCGACGGACGGCGGGCTCTCGTGGTCGAGCTCGAGTCGCGGTCTCCCTCGGGGGACGCTCTCCGCGATCGTCATCGACCCGGTCACACCGTCGACGATCTATGCGGGAACCAGCACCGGCCCGGTCGCCGTCTTCAAGTCCACGAACGGCGGCAAGTCCTGGCTGCCGACGTCTCTCGAAGGGAAGCGGTCGCCCGATCTCGCGATCGATCCTGTGACGCCGTCGGTTCTTTACGCAGCCGCGGAGGGACATGGCGTCATCCGATCGACCGACGCTGGCGCCTCCTGGGAGAACCAGAGCTGGGGCCTGGACAGCTCTTCCGGCACGGTCCGTGTGAGCCCATCGAACCCGTCGACCCTTTACGTGCTCTCGGGTTCCAGGATCTACCGTTCCACCGACTCGGCTGGGTTCTGGGAGGCGAAGGGGCGGCCCTCGGCCGGGAATCGGCTCGCGCTGGACCCGGACGATGATTCGACTCTGTACGTCGGGGGCAGGGACGGAGTCTCCGAGTCCACGGACGGCGGCTCGAGCTGGCAGGTCGCGGGTGTCGGGCTGCCGCTGGGCGTCGAGATGACGGGCCTCGTGGTCGACCCGACCAACCGGTCGATTCTGTATGCGGCACTGGCGGGACGGGGCCTCTGGCGGTGGGACCGTTCCGCGTCACGCGCCTTCGTGCCGGTCGCGACGCGCGGCCCGGGACCCGGCGAGTCGTTCTTCACGACCGATCTCACGGTTGCGAACACCGGAAGCACCGACACCTGGTTCGACGTGAAGGCCCTCGCGGCGAACGCCGGCCCGCTCCCTGGGCTCGAACGTCGCTTCCCGCTCGCCGCAGGGGCCTCGACGACGCTCATCGACATTCTCGGCCGCTCCCTCGAATTTGCAGAAGGCGTGGCGGCGCTCCGCGTGACCTCGCCGACGCGTGCGTTGAGGGTGTCTTCCCAGACGATCACCTCGGCGTTCGGGGGAACGCTGGGTCAGGGCGTTCCCGCGGCGCGGCCGGAAGACCTCATCGTTTACGGAAAGCCCCGCTCGATCCTGGGCATTCGCGAGGACGCGCACTTTCGAACGAACCTCGCCCTCGTGAACGTTGGGGTGAACTGGCTCGAAGCCTTCGTGACTCTCTACGACGGCAAGGGTTTCGCGCGCTCCGGAGGTCTGGTGTCGCTTCCCCCTCTCGGCATGACCCAGCTCGACCGCGTCGTTCGGGCCTTCGGGGTACCGGACGACATTCCCAACGGACGCCTCGTGATCGCGACCTACTCGGGCGGGACTCTCGCGGCGGTGGCGACGTTGATCGACAACGTGACGAACGATCGGAGAACTTTGCTGCCCCTGATCGTCGGGGGGACGAATCGACAGTGGATCCTTCCGGCCGTGGCTCGCGTGGCGGGGCCCGACGGCGTGCTCTATGGCACGAGCGTCACGGTGTACGGACACAACGACCTCGACAGGCAGTACACGCTGAAGTACCTGCCCACGGAAACCGATGGGCGCGAGGGTCCCGAAGCCACGTTCCAGCTCGCACCGAGGAAATCGGCCGTGTACGAAGACGTCGTCCGTTCCGTGTTCGGCTTCGAGTCGGGGTTCGGGGCCCTCAGGCTGAGCTGGCACGCCAACGACGACAGCTTCGCGATGGGAGCGTTCCTTCAGACCACCACCTACCGGTTCGGCGGCACACTGGGACAGAGCGTCCCGGCCTTTGCCCCGGCAGACCTGATCCGCCCCGGCGGGAAACAGTCGATCCTGGCGATCCGCGAAGACGCGGCCGCCCGCACGAACCTGATCCTGGCGAACGCCGTGGAGATCCCGGTGGAGGTCGACGTCGATCTCGTGTCCGAGGACGGACAGACGATCGCATCGGGGTCCTATCGCCTTCCGCCCCTGGGGATGCGGCAGATCTCACGGGTCGTCCGCGACCTCGGAATCGGAGACGACCTCACCGGAGGCCGGTTGATTCTCTCGACAGCGACGCCGGACGGGGCCTTCGCCGCGTACGCGTCGCTCATAGACAACGTGACCCACGATCCGAGGACGCTGCTCCCCCGCTGAGCCGATAGATCAGAAGCCCGCGGGCCGCGCCTCCGCCACACCGAACGCTCTCTCGAGCGCGAGCCCCGCGCGTCCCAGCGTCCCCTCGTCGAACAGCCGGCCGATGAGCGTGATGCCGTGCGGAACGCGGCGCTGGGGCGAGAACGTGGGCAGCGGCTTGGCCGGATCGGGAGCCCAGTCGCTCCGCGCGACGCCCACCTCGACGAAGCCCGCCCGCAGCGTCGTGACGGGCACGCCGCCGGCGCCGAGCTCGGTCTCGAC
>CAZXSG010000668.1:0-3459 GCA_964643185.1 uncultured Holophagales bacterium | reverse complement strand
TCAGGTCAAGGCGCGCCGCCGAAGGCTGGAGTTGGCTCTCCGCTGAGGCGGCGCAACGCCGAGATGCCCCCCCAACCCCTTGTCGCCCTTCGGGTTGCGTCGGCACGGGGCCATCTCCTTTGTTGCTGCGCCTCGACGACGACGGTGTCGCCTGCGGCGCAGACGCCTCGGATCTGGCCCCGTGGCGACCGCAACGCGGCCCCTCCGACTCTTTCATCACCCTGCTCGTCCTCGGAAACAACCGGCACGTCCTTCGCGTAGGTCGTGGCATGAACAGACTGCGCGCCTCCGGCGCCCCGTTCGCGGGGCGCGTTCTCGCCGCCGTGCTCCTTCTCGCCAACACCCTCCACGGGCAGGACTTCGCTCCCGTCGACGCGCTCGTCGCGAAGGGCGAGCTGGCCTCGGCCGCGTCCGCCCTTTCGGAGATGGCGTCCAAGGACCCGAAGGCCGCGAAGGACCCGAAGGCCAAGGCCTTGTGGATGCGCCTCGGCGACGGGCACTACCAGAAGAAGGCGTTCCGCGAGGCCGCGGACGCGTACGCGAAGGCCGCCGAGATCTCCGTCGACGCGCGGTCGCCATTCAACGCCGCCTGCGGCTATGCGCTCGCGGGCGATACCGACAAGGCGTTCACCTGGCTGGAGAAGGCCGTCGCCACGGCGGCGTATCCGCCTGCGACGATCGAGGCCGACGGCGACCTCGCGAGCCTCCGCAAGGATCCCCGCTGGGCTCCGCTGCTCGAAAAGGCCCGGCTTGCGATCGAGCCCTGCCGCGCGGTGCCGGAGCTCCTCCAGTTCGATTTCTGGCTCGGCGAGTGGAACGTGCGTCCGAACGGTACTCAGGCCTACATCGCGGAGAGCCGCATCGAAAAGGTCCTCGCGGGCTGTGTCGTCGTCGAGACCTGGATGCCGCAGCGGGCCGCGGGCTCGGGCCGGAGCTTCAACACGTACGACCCGGTGAGGCAGCAGTGGAGGCAGGTGTGGGTCAGCCAGACGGGCGCCCGCGTCGACTTCGACGGAGCGCTGGTGGCCGAGGGGCAGATGCGGCTCGTCGCCGCCAAGGACGCCCAGGGAAACCTCTCGCGCATGACGTTCACCCGCGAGACCCCCGACCGCGTGAAGCAGCACGGGGAGAGCTCCGCAGACGACGGCAAGACCTGGACGACGACGTTCGACTTCCTCTACGAGCGCAAGGCGCCGGTGATCGCGAAGGCGGAGGCCGTGCTCGAGCTGCCGCGGCGCGACGTCCTCGCCGAGGGCGTGGCGTTCGACCCCGCGTCGGGCGCGTACTTCGTGAGCGCGGTCCACGCGCGGTCGATCTACCGGGCCACGCCGTCGGGCGAGGTCACGCTCTTCTCGAAGAAGGACGATGGTCTCCTCGGGGTCTTCGGCATGGCCGTCGACCCGACGACGAAGAGCCACCGGGCCGCGACCTCGCGCCTCCCCGAGATGCAGGGCTACACATCGGCAGACGACGACAGGGCCTTCATCGCGCAGTACGACCTCAAGACCGGGAAGCTCGTGCGGAAGGTAGGTGTTCCCAAGGACGGCAAGAAGCACGTTCTCGGCGACGTGATCCTCCTGCCCTCGGGTGAGCTCCTCGCGACCGACAGCGCCGCGAACGTCGTGTACCGCGTGCCCGCGAAGGGAGGGGTCCTCGAGGTCTACGCGGGACCCGGACCGCTGCGGTCGCTCCAGGGCCTCGCGCCGTCGCCCGACGGCAAGACCCTCTTCCTGGCGGACTGGTCGCAAGGGCTCTTCCGCCTGGATCCCGAGACGAAGTCCATCGAGAAGATGAAGGGCCCCGAAGGCGCGAACCTTCGAGGCATCGACGGGCTCTACGCCTCCAAGGGGGCGCTTCTCGGGGTCCAGAACGGTACGCTGACGCACCGCATCCTGAAGATATCGCTGACGCCCACGGGGGATGCCTCGCGGGTCGAGATCCTCGAGGCCGGAAACCCCGAGTGGGCCGAGCCCACGCTCGGCGTGCTCGTCGACGGCGCGTTCGTCTACAACGCCCGAAGCCAGTGGGGCCTCTTCGAGAACGGAGAGGTGGACCGCAACCGCGCGAAGCTGCGTCCGCCGCTCCTCATGAGACTGAAGCTGGAGTAGGACCTACTGCGCGGAGAGAAAGGCGCTGGTCTCCTCCAGCGCCTCGAGGGCCCCGGCGTCTTTCTCCTTCGTCGCGACGAGGCTCCGGATCGAGAAGACCCGGAGCGCGTCGTGGATCGAGAGCGTTCCGATCGCCGAATCCTTGCGGCCCGTGAACGGAAACACGTCGGGGCCACGCCGGCACTGCGTGTTCAGGTTGACGCGGCAGACGAGGTTCGCGAGGTGGTCGACGAGCGGTCCCACCACTGCGAGGTCGCTGCCGAAGATCGACGCCTGCTGCCCCACGGAACCCCTGTCGACGATGTCCACGGCCTCCATCGGATGGTCGAAGGCGCTCACGGGCACGACCGGTCCGAACTGTTCCTCGACGAAGAGCCGGGAAGACGGCGGCACGCCGGCTACGAGCGCGGGCTCGTAGAGCGTGGCCACGTGGGCGCCTCCGCAGACGACGCGGGCGCCCTTTTCCACGGCCTCGTCCACGAGCCCGTCCAGCCACGCGGGGTGGTTCGGGTCGGGGAGAGGCGTGATCGTCACGCCGTCCTCCCACGGCATGCCCACGCGGAGCCGCGAGATCTCGGCCGCGAGCGCGTCCACGAGCGCTCCCTCGACCTTCCGGTCGACGAGTACCTGCTTCAGCGCGGTGCAGCGCTGGCCGTTGAACGTCAGCGCACCGGAGACGATCTCCTTCGCGGTCGACTCGACGGGCGCGTCCGCGAGGACGATCGCCGGGTTCTTGGCGCCCATGCCGAGCACGGTGCGGAGCCGGTACGGATGCGGGTGCTGGCGAAGGAGCGCTCCCGCCGTTTTCTGTGAGCCGATGAACGCGAGCACGTCGATGGCGCCGCTCTCCATGAGCGGACCGACGATCGTGGCCCCGTCCCCCGTGAGGAGGTTCGCGACGCCCGCGGGAAAGCTCGCGGCAAGCGCCGGCGCGAGGAGCGCGTTCGCGAGGACGCCGTAGCGCGGCGTCTTGATGATCACGGGGTTTCCCATGATCAGCGCGGGGATGACGAGCGTGAAGACCTCGTTGAGCGCGTAGTTGTAGGGGCCCATGCAGAGCGTCACGCCGAGGGGGGCTCTGCGGATCCGGGCCGTGAAGCCGCCGCTCGTCTCGGGCCGGGCGCTCCGGCTCTCGAGCTCGACGAGCGCCGCGCACGTCTTCTCGACGTACTCGAACGTGCGGTCGAACTCGGTGAGGCACTCGGCGAAGGGCTTGCCGACCTCCCACATGAGCGCGGTGGCGATGGTCTCGCGGAGCGGCAGCGCTCGCGCGGCGAAATCGCGGACGGCGGCCACGCGTTCCCGCGTGCTGGCCCGCGGCCAGTCCCCGCGCCCGCCCTTCCACGCGGCG
>CAZXSG010000667.1:0-3460 GCA_964643185.1 uncultured Holophagales bacterium | reverse complement strand
CGGGGAGGGCCTCGGCGGGCCGGCACTGACACTGCGCCTGCTCGTCTTTCACGAGGAGATGGACCTGCGTCGTCTCGGCCGCCTCGAGAAACTGTTCGAGGTAGCGGGAGTTGAGACGCAGCGAGAGGGCGATCTCGTCGTAGGCCGCCGGGATCTCCTGATCGCCGTCGCCGACGTCCTGGCTTTCCGAGGAGACTGTGAGACCGCCGGGCGCGAACGCAAGCGACACGGCCTTCATGCGGTCTCCCGAGAGGAGCGCGATGCGTTTCACGGCGCCGAGCAGCTCTTCGCGGTCGACCACGGCCTTCTTGTCGTTCTCTTTGCTGATGACTTTTTCGTAGTCGGGGAAGCGGCGGTCCTCGAGCTTTGCGAGGAGGCGCCGGTTGCCGATCGCGAAAGCGACGTGATTGGAGCCGCGCGTCACCGTGATGGGCGTTTCGTCGCTCGTGTCGAGCTTCACGAGCTCGTCGAGCATCTTCTTGGAGACGAGCACGGGCTCGAACCCGATATCGGCCTTGGCTCCGTCGACCTCGACGAGGGCGAGGCGGTGGCCGTCGGTGGCGACCATCTCGACGCCGCTGTCGCCGCGCGTCTTGAGGAGCGCGCCCTGGAGCTGGAGACGCATCTCCTCGGTGGAGACGGCGAACCGGACCTTCTCCACCATGCGGCGGAGGGCCCCGAACGAGAGCGAGAGGGTGGGTCCGCCCGACACCTCCGGGCGTGTGGGGAATTCCGTGGCAGGGAGGCCGTTCAGCCGTATGCGGAGCTTTGGGTCCTTGCACTCGATCTGGACGTGGTGGTTGTCGGTGACCCGGATCCTGACGGTGGCCCCGGTGGGCAGCTCGCGGACGACGTCGTAGAGGCGCCGTGCCGGGGCGGTGACGGCCCCCGGAGTCGCGATGGCGGTGACGTCGATCTCCGAGTGGAACGTCGTGTCGAGGTCGGTGGCCGTGAGCGCGAGCTTCCCCTCACGCGCTTCGAGCAGCACGTTGGTGAGAATGGGATGCGCCGTACGCTTTTCGACGACACCCTGAATGAGGCTCAGTTCGCGCGCCAGAGGCGCGGCCGGTAGAGTGATCTCCACTTCGGCTCCTACGGTTGGAATCTTAACATTGATATAGAGAGAAAAGAAGCCGTAGAAGTAGTGCGGTGAACTCCTCGGACTTTTCGTGTAAGTCGTTGATCAATAACGATTTGCCATCCAATCGTCCTGTGCGTTTCCCGAGGACCGCATGTGCCTCCCGGCGACAGGTGGGAGAGGTCCCTACCGGTTGTCCAGAGCCAACGACATGCCCTGTGCAAAGACCCACTGAAAAGCCCTGACGATGCTGCGGGCAACGGTCCGAATGAACGCCGGGACCCTGAGGAACGCGGAGAAGGGTCCGATGGCAAGGCGGAGGAGCGAGGCGAGCGAGGCGTAGCGGCGCTACGCCGCAGCGAAGACGAGTGACGACAACGCCGCCAGCGGGCCCTTATCTGCGTTCCTCACCGGTATTGGGCGATGAAGCTTTGGAGGAGGCGGTCCAAATCCGGCTCCTCCTCGCGCTTGGCGGCGATCTTGCGCACGGCGTGGAGCGCCGTGGTGTGGTGCTTGTCGCCGAAGAGGCGCCCGATCTCGGGAAACGAGAGGTTCGCCGACTCCTTCAGGACATACATGGCGACCTGCCGGGCGAAGACGACCGGCGCCCTCTTCGTGCGGGCCTTGAGATCTGCCGGCTTGAGGCCATAGTGGTGAGCGATCCCCCGCAGGATCTCGGCGGGTGAAGCGGCGTGCTCCTGGAGCCGCAGCACGTCCTTGAGGGCCTCCCGGGCGAGGTCCAGCGAGATGGGTTCCCCTCGCAGAGACGAGAATACGATGACGCGGTTGAGGTAGCCCTCGAGCTCCCTCACGGAGGACTTGATCTTCCCTGCGAGGAAGAAGGCCACGTCGTCCTCGAGGACGGCATGCTGGAGTTCGGCCTTCGAACGCAGGATCGCGACCTTGGTCTCGAAGTCGGGCGTCTGGACGTCCACGATGAGGCCGCCCTCGAACCGGCTCTTGAGGCGATCGGTGAGGCCCGGGATCTCGCGGGGCGGGACGTCGGACGAGAAGACGATCTGGTTACCCACGTCGTAGAGCGCGTTGAACGTGTGGAAGAGCTCGTTCTCGGAGGCCTCCTTCCCCACGACGAACTGCACGTCGTCGAGTAGGAGGATGTCGGCGGCCCGGAAGCGGCCGCGCACGGTGTCCATGCGGTTGAAGCGCACGCCCTGGACGACCTCGTTCACGAACGTCTCCGAGGTGAGGTAGATGACCTTGTCGCTGGGTCTGCGGGAGAGGCGCCGGTGCCCGATCGCCTGCATGAGGTGCGTCTTGCCGAGGCCCGTGGTACCGCACACGAAGAGCGGGTTGTACTGCCGGGCGTTCTGGTCGGCGACCCGGAGCGCCGCCGCGTGGGCCAGGCGGTTCGACTCACCCGTGACGAACTGCTCGAACGTGTAGGCGCTGTTGAGGCCGCTCGTCTTCTTGCGGACCTCCGCCGCCACGACCTTGTTCGGGGCGACCGTGGTGGAGACGTTGCCGTCGGCACCGGCGAAGCGGATCTCGCGGTCGGAGAGGCCGGCATGGGCGGCGGCCTCCGCGATGGCCTCCGCAAAGCTCTGGGAGATGTAGTCGACGAAGAGCGGCGTCTTGACCTGGACGACGATGCCGTCGGCGGTCTCGGCGCGCTGCTTCGAATCGCGGAACCAGTTCTCGAAGTCGCGCTCGTCGATGCGCGTCTTCAGGTGGTGGAGAATCTTCTCCCATGAGCTGGGCTTATCCACAGGCAACACACCCCTGTGAAAAACGACCCACGGAAGCACGGGACCCGTGGCGAGGCTCTTCGGGATCGGGGATCCTAGCTGAAACCCGTCGCGGGGGGGAGAGGGGGACGGTCGAGGACCCCCGGTTGACAGGTCCCGTGAGCGCAGGGACAATCCGCGTCCCTTTATAGGGGGAAGCAGAACATGAAGAGAACATTCCAGCCCAACAACCGTCATCGCAAACGCACTCACGGTTTCCTCATCCGGATGCGGACCAAGGCCGGCCGCAACGTTCTCGCTCGGCGCCGCGCCAAGGGAAGAAAGATCCTCTCGGCCTGATCCGGCCGGCCCTTCGCCCGCTCCTGCGTTCCAGGAGCGGCCGTGAGGGCGGCACTGGCGTTCCCGTGGGCCACATCGGGTCAGCTGGATCATCAAGATCACTCCGCAGCGAAATCTTTTCGTGTCCGAAAGAACTCCGAGGACGACCGGTTCGGCACCGGCCCAAGGCGAGGCCGGGGATCTCCGCCCTCGAGCGAGATCCCAGAGCAGCCCTGACGGGCGGACCGGGCCGCTGAGATCCCTGGCGACGGAGACCGGCCCCGAGACCGACAGACCCGGTACGGCTCCGCCCCTTCCCGCCTACTCAGCCGGCCAAAGGTTGACCCGCGACCAGCGG
>CAZXSG010000666.1:0-3464 GCA_964643185.1 uncultured Holophagales bacterium | reverse complement strand
AGGCCCGAAAGCCTCAGCTTGAAGGAGAGGATCTTCACGATGTAAGGCTCGTCGTCCACGTGGACGACGCGCCGGCCGGCGAAGCCCGTCGGGAGCATCCCGCGAAGTCTACGCCCCGGCCGCCCGAGCCCCGCGCGCGGCCGCCGGCCTACGCCGCGGGCTCGCGGGTGAGATCCCTCCGCCAGCTCTCGAGCTCCTTCGCGGCGAAGATCACGTGAAGGAGTCCGATTCCCATGAGGAAGCCCCGGAAGTACGGGGACATGAGGAGCACGTGGAGGGGCGTCGGCGAGCGCAGCACGACGCGGTCGAACCAGAAGCGGCTCATCGGCGCGATGAGGAGAAACGCTCCCGCTTCGAGAAAATAGAACACGAGGACGAGCCTCAGGAACCGACCCGCACGCCTGGCCACCGGGGGATTGTAGGGAAAGGTGGCCAGCGTGCCCGGCGATCTGGGAATTTACTCGTTCCTCACCCTCGGCCCTCCCGGCTCCGGGACGACGACTCGCGGCTCGGAGCCGGAGCCGACTCCTGTCTCGGCGGAGGCGGCGGCGCCTCGTAGCGGGGAGCGGGCGCCGGCTCGTAGCTGCGCGAGGGCGGGCTTTCGCGGCGGGGCTCCGGACGGGGAACGTCGTACGTGCGGGGCTCGGCGCGCGGTGCGTCGTACGAGCGCGGCTCCGAGCGACGAGGCGCAGGAGCCTCACGGGTCTCCGAGCGCGGGGCAGGGGCCGGCTCACGGGTGCTGGGAGCGGATCCGCCGCGCGAGTACGAGTCTCCGCGCGAATAGGTATCACCACGTGATTCACCGCGGGATTCGCTGCGGGAAGGCGGCGGAGGCGCGGACTCACGCTCCCGCCGGGGGGCGGACTCGGAGGGGGTTCCTCCGCGCCACGAGTCCACGGAGCCCTCACCGCGCGGGCGGCCCTCCGGGGCCGGTTCGCGCCGAGGTGCGTTCGACGGAGCGCGCCAGCCATCTGCGCCTTCGCCCCGTGAGCTTCCCGAGGTGCTCGTGCCCGAGCTTCCGCGATCGCCGCGATCGCGGTCAGACGACGGCGAGCCCGAGACCGGGCCCGGGCCGGAGCGCCAGCTGTCGTCGCCGCGCGAGGGTCGCGGGGACGAGGTGTCTCCCCGCGTCACGCCGCCGTCCCGGTTGGGGCTGCTCTCGCGTGGGCTGTCGCCGCGCGTGCCGTCCCTCCAGGGGTCGCGGCCCGTGTCGCTCCGCGTCACGCCACCGCTGTCGCGCGAGGGCTCGCCGCGGTCGCCACGTCCTGTCGTGGAGGGAGACCCGGAGGACGTTCCGCCTCGGAACGCTCCCTCTCCGTCGCCGCGCCGCGAGCCGTCGTCGGTGGGTGCCTGGTTCGGATCGAAGCGCCGGCCGAGGGTCTCGGCGGGCATGGGCCTGTAGGAGCGGTCGGCGCCGGTCCGCACGACGCCGCGCCGCAGCTCGGCCTCGGCGTCGGGCGTGAGGTTGCGTTCGCGGCGCAGGATCTGGCCGAGCGTGTCACCGGTTCCCCCGGTGCCCCTCTCTGTGCCAACCGTGCCGAGCGGAATCCGGCGCACGGCGTCCTGGATGGCCCCTGCGGCGCTCGTGGACCGGCCCCTCTCGATACGGAGCGGTGCTGTAGCGATGGTCGCGTAGTCGTTCCGCGTGAGGCCCGTCCTCTCGAACCTCACGACGTCGCGGTTCACGTCGAACCTGCGGCCGAGACGTCCGGTGGGCGTGTAGCTCCAGCCGTGGTTGTCGATGCGGCCGACCTGGACCCGGCCGGAAAGATGCGCGTAGCCCCAGCCCCGGCCGTCGTTGCCCCAGAGGGGGCGCGACGAGCGGTAGTAGCGATCGTAATAACCGCCGTAGTAGCCCATCGGGCACCAGCCGACCCAACCGGGCGCGTAGCTCCAATAGACCCAGGCTGGGGAGTAGGCGCCGCCAGGAATCCAGCACCAGCCCGCGCCGGCGTCGTAGCCCCAGGTGCCGTAGTGGTAGGGCAGCCAGCCCCACGGTTCGTAGGAGACCCAGGTCATGCCGTGAGGGCTGTAGCGCCAATAGCCCGAGGTGTAGGGCAGCCAGCCGGCGTGGACGCGAGGACGCCAGACGTTCCGCCCCCAGGAGGAGACGTAGCTCCAGGAGCCGTAGTCCTCGAAACCGCCATCCGTGTACTCGTAGTCGTAGTCCGAAGAAACGTAGCGTGTGGACGGCGCGCGCCGGTCCCGGCGCTCTTCGCAGAAGCGCGTGAAGCGATCGCGCGGGAACGCCGAAGCATCGACCTCGACCTCGGACGAGCCGCTCACGTAGGCGTACTCACCGGCCCTCACGAGCACCCGTCCGGACCGGCCGAACACGTCGGCCCGGCCGGATTCGACGTAGACCTCGGTGCCGCGCCGCCCCACGTCGATGCGCACGTACGCGCGGTCGGCGAGAACGATGGTCGCGTCGTTGGTGTCGATGCGGGGTGCGTTGTCGCTCGAGGCCGCGGACCTGACGTCGATGGCGAGCGCGCCGCTCTCGAGGAAGAGCAGGGTCCTCTCGTCGTCCGTCTGGTACGTGTTCGCAAGGCGGTCGAAGCGCAGTTCGGTGCGGGTGTCGAAACGCAGGATGTTGCCGTCCGCGAGAACGGCCTCCGCCCGCGAGCCGGCCCCGGTGGAGAGGCGGTCGCCCGCGAGGATCGGCATGTTCAGCCGGGCCGTCGTGTCGTCCTCGTTCGTCGATACGAGGAACACCTCCGTGCCGACGTACGACAGGTACGACGTGCTCTCGCGCTGGGCGAGCGCGGGAAGAGAGGCGAGCGAGGTGAGCGAAACCAGGGCGGCCACGAGGGCGCCGGACCAGGAGAATCGGGAGCGGGGAGCATGTCGCATGGTGGCCTCCGGTCGAGAGATAGCGACCTGCGTGCCAACGGTGGCGTCTTCCGCGGAGGACGCGGCCGTTTTCCTTGACCCAGCGCCTCAAAGCACGTCAAATCGAGCCGTGGTGTTCGATTTTCTCAAGAAGAAGCTCCAGAGCGCGCTCGAAAAACCCAAGCCTCAGGGCCCCGAGGCACTCTACGAAGAGAAGCGTCGTGAAGCCGAGGCCCTCCATGTGAGCGGGAAGACGGCCGACGCCGTGCGGTTGCTCGAGGGGCTGGCCTCGGACCTGGCCGGAGTGGGCAACTTTCCGCTGGCCGTCGCCGTGAGGCACCAGATCCACCAGTGGAATCCCGATGGCGCCCAGAGCCCGGAGACCGAGGCCGCCCGCATGGCCGACCAGCGCGCGGCGGCGGAGAAGGAGCCGGCGGCCGCCGCGCCGTTCGCGCCGTCGGAGTCCTCCATCACGCGGCTCGTCAACGCGTCGCAATTTCTCGAGCAGCTCACGAAGGACGAAATCACGGGCCTCATCGAGAACACGCCTCACGACGTTCGAGAAGGGCGCGACGGTCGTCGAGGAGGGGACCTCGGGCGACAAGCTCTTCATCGTGACGCGGGGCCACTTC
>CAZXSG010000665.1:0-3465 GCA_964643185.1 uncultured Holophagales bacterium | reverse complement strand
GTCGGGGGACGGGGCTTGTCGGCCAGGTGGTGGGCCAGCATCGCGAACCCGATGACGGGGAGGAACATGACGTAGAGAGCGCCCATCAGAGGTGCGAGGCCGAGGACGAGGAGGGCCGGGATGCGCAGGAAGGTGGTGCCAGGCTCGCCGGGGAGCGGCTTCGGAGTGCCCTCGATCGTGGTGAGGTCCCAGGCCTTCCCGTTCCAATAGAACCCTGGGTTGGCGATTTCGTTGGCTTCGTATTTTCTCATGGCGTCCTCCTCGTCTTCTTTCGCTGGGGGAAAGATGGGACGCCGCGTCTCTGCCGCCCTCGGGAGAAAGCGCACCCGCGGAGGGCACAACACCCGAGTCGAACGGGAAAGAGTCCCGAAGGGCTGTCCCCTTTCCTTCCGGCGGGCGCGGTGCTATCTTCCCCCTCCCGCTCGGGTCGGGGCGTAGCGCAGCCTGGTAGCGCACACGGTTCGGGACCGTGGGGTCGGAGGTTCGAATCCTCTCGCCCCGACCAACTACTAATATTCCTGGGGTTTCTCGATCCCCCAGACCCCCACCGGGGAGGAGTCACCTGGGGCTTCTCGATCCCCCCAGACCCCCACCGGGGAGAGAAGTTTTCCTGCGGATCCCCTTATCATTGCCGCATGTCGCAAGGATCGGTGTCTCTGACCCTCGACGGGTCCCTGGCCGTCGTCACGATCGCGCGTCCTCCGGAGAACGCGCTCGACACGGAGAGGCTCGAGGCTCTCGAGGAAAAGCTCCGAGAGGTGTCACGACAGCGACAGCTCAAGGTCGTCGCGCTCTCCGCGCACGGCCGGGATTTCTGTACCGGGCTCGAGATGGGGGAGCAGCGGCCGGGCCGCGTCGACCCCCTGATCCGCGCGTTTCACTCGATGGTCCGATACCTGCTCGCGCTGGAGGTGCCCACCGTCGCGCTCATCCAGGGACGCGCGCTGGGCGCCGGAGCCGAGGTGGCGCTCGCCTGCGACTTCGTGTTCGCGGAGACCACGGCGACGATCGGTTTCCCGGAGATCCGCCTCGGGGTTTTTCCACCCGTCGCTTCGGTCCTTCTCGAAAGGCGTGTGGGCCGCGCCAAGGCAGCCGACCTCATTTTCTGCGGAGCCGCGATGACGGCCGAGGCCGGGGAGAGGAAGGGCCTCGTGAACGCGCTCGTGAATCCGGGGGACCTCGTGAATGCCCTCGAGACGATCCACCAGAGGCTGGAGCCGTTCTCGGCCTCGACGCTCCGGCTCGCGAAGCGCGGCATGCTCCTCGGCGGAACCGGCGATGTGCTCTCGGCCCTCCTCGCGGTGGAACGGAGCTACCTGGGCGATCTCATGAAGACGGAGGACGCCCGGGAAGGAGTCTCCGCCTATCTCGAGGGACGCGGTCCCGTGTGGAAGAACCGGTAGGCCCGAAAAGGAAGCGCCTCCGGACGGGCACTTCGGCCACGCCCGGAGGCGGAATGGAAAACCGAAAACGGGCTACCCCTCACGTGCATGGCGCCCGACGCGCTGATTCCGTGGGCCTCAGCGGGGCGCGACGATCTCCACGACGCCATCGTAGAGCCGGTCGCCCGCTGGGGTGGTGCGCACCGTCACCGACAGGCGTCCCGTCGTGGGAGCCTCGCCCTCCGGAAGGCGTACGGAAAGGTCGTCCGATGGGGAGGTCCTGTTCAGGGGCGCGCTCTCCCACGCGGCCGCTCCGGACGGCGTCACGCCCACGATGACGGCCTGGGCCGAGGCGGGGAAGAGCGTCCCCGGAAACACGAGCACGACGTCGGCGCCAGGCGCTCGGACGAGGGTCCTCACCTCGGTACCGGTACCCGCCGGCAGCGCACCCAGGACGACCACGGCCGGACTCGGACTCCGTGGGGCGCTTTCCCGCGGGGGCGTCTTGGCCGATGTGGCCCGCGCACGAACCTCCGCAAGCTCGGAACGCAGGTGGAGCGCCGCCGCGACCGCTCCGAAGAGCAGCGCCGCGAGAAGCGCCGAGACGTACACGATGGCCCGGGTCCTCGGGGGCCTGCCGCCGGGCGAGGTGGGCAGCTTCCGGCGAAACGTCTCGTGCTTTCCGAGGTGGAGGTTCAGGCGCGTCGTGGTCTCGACCCGGTCCTTGTAGTAAGGGCTGTCGAGGAGGGTCTCCTCGAACCTTCGCCGGTCGCTCTCCTCGAGCTTTCCGAGAACGAACTCCGAGACGAGCTTGTCTTCCTCGTCCTCGACGCGATCGAGGAGCGCGTCGTTCTCGAAATACGCTTCCTCGAAGCGTGTCCGCGACGCCTCGGACATGCGGCGGAGCAGATAGTCACGGATCTCCTCCGGAGTGGGCGCGAGGGCCGGACCGCTCATTTCCTGCGGCCGCGCGGCCTGGAGGACGGGCCCGGGTCCTTGCCCTTGGAGTCCGCGGCGGAGTCGCCCTCCATGTGCTTCTTGAGCTCCCGCTTGGCGCGGTAGACCCGCATGTCGATGGCGTCGGTCGAGATGCCCTCTTCGCGTGCGATGGCTCGCGAGGGCATCTCGTCGACGAAGCGCTTCACGAGGAGCTCCCGCATCTTGACGGGGAGCAGTGCGAGTGCGCGTCCGAACGACGCCTTGCGGCTCGAGGCGAGCGCCTCGTCGAGCGGATCCCCCGCCGAGGCGAGGTCGACAGCGCCCGAGAGGCCGTCGTGCGCGTTCGACTTGACCACGCGGCGGCAGTACTCGAAGAACACGTTCTTCGCGATGCCGAGCGCGTAGGCCTCCGGGGATTCCAGGGCCTCCCCGCGGCTCGTCCGCTGGAGGACCCGAAGGAGCGTCTCCTGGGCGAGCTCCCGGGCCTCGTCTTCCGTGCGCACGCCACGCGACAGGAAGAACCGCCTCAGCTTTTCGGGCAGCCGCCCGAGCTCGGCGTCGAAGGGGTCGGTCCAGACGGTGGACATGGCGGCTCCGGGAAGTTTACCCGATATCGCGTTACCCATCCGGAAGAGGGCTCAGAGTCCCTGAAAAGCGCGGTGTCCCCGGAACCAGAGCGCCGTGGCGTTGAGCCCGCCCGCCAGGGGCACGTGCTCCACCAGACCCAGCTCCCGGGCCGCCTTCGCGATGTCGAGGACGCTTCGCCGCTGCTCACCGGGCTTTCCGGGGAGGTACCGTGCCGGGCGGGAGACGCCGCAAGCCTCCGCGACGAGCCTGTAGAGCTCGTTGATGCTGGTCTCGACGCCGACACCGATGTTGAAGATCCCGGGCTTCCCGGCCGTGAGGGCCGCCCGGTTGGCGGCCACGACGTCGGCCACGTGGACGAAGTCGCGCGACTGGAGCCCGTCCCCGTAGATCACGGCTTCCTCTCCGCCGAGAAGGCGGTTCATCCAGATGCCGATGACCCCGGCCTCGCCCCGGCCGTCCTGCCGGGGCCCGTAGACGGTCGAGTACCTCAGGCAGGTGACCGGCACCCCCGCTTCCTTGCACAGGGCGTCGAGGTGCTTCCCCACCGCCGGCTTGG
>CAZXSG010000664.1:0-3471 GCA_964643185.1 uncultured Holophagales bacterium | reverse complement strand
GTCCTGGGCGCCGGCGCGCGGGAGTTGCCGATGGTGTAAGCGATGACGAAGCGGCCGTCCGCGAGGCCCCGCATGCGCGCGGACGCGCCCAGCCGGTTCGCACCGTGGTCGGAGCAGTTCGCCTCGCGGCGCCCGAAGAGACCGGGGATGGTGCTCTGGAGGTTGTAGTCGACCCAGAGACCGCCCATCGTGTAGTGCGACGCCGGGAAGATGCGCATCGGCACTTCGTACGGGTTCTCGGCCGTGATGCGCTCGTACATCTCGAAGAGGTTTCCGTACTTCTCCTCGATCTTGCCCTTGCCGAGACGGCCGATCGCGTCCGCGAAGTCGAGGTACACGCCGAGGCCCGTGGGCCCCACGCCGCGCCCGTCGTCGCAGGCCTGCTTGGCCGCCCGCGACGCGATGTCGCGCGGGGCGAGGTTGCCGAAGCTCGGGTACTTCCGCTCGAGGTAGTAGTCCCGCTCGTCCTCGGGGATCTGGCCCGGCGACCGCGTGTCGCCCTGCTTCTTCGGCACCCAGATGCGCCCGTCGTTGCGCAGCGACTCGGACATGAGCGTGAGCTTCGACTGGTAGTCGCCGGAGACGGGAATGCACGTGGGGTGGATATGCGTGTAGCAGGGGTTTCCGAACCCGGCGCCCTTCTTGTAGGCGCGCCAGATGGCCGTGGTGTTGCAGCCCTTGGCGTACGTCGCGAGGAAGAACACGTTGCCGTAGCCGCCGGTCGCGAGGCAGACGGCGTCGGCGAGATGCGTCTCGACCTCGCCCGTCACCATGTCGCGCGTGACGATGCCGCGCGCGCGGCCGTCGACCACGATGAGCTCCTGCATCTCGTGCCGCGGAAACATCTTCACCGTGCCGAGGCCGATCTGCCGCTCGAGGGCCTGGTAGGCGCCGAGGAGGAGCTGCTGCCCCGTCTGCCCCCGCGCGTAGAACGTGCGCGAAACCTGCGCGCCGCCGAACGACCGGTTGTCGAGAAGGCCGCCGTACTCGCGCGCGAACGGGACGCCTTGCGCGACGCACTGGTCGATGATCTTCACGGAGATCTCGGCGAGGCGGTGGACGTTGCCTTCACGGGCGCGGAAGTCGCCGCCCTTCACGGTGTCGTAGAAGAGCCGGTAGACGCTGTCGCCGTCGTTCCTGTAGTTCTTCGCGGCGTTGATGCCGCCCTGCGCGGCAATGGAGTGCGCGCGGCGCGGGCTGTCCTGGTAGCAGAAGCAGGCCACGTTGTAGCCCAGCTCGGCCATGGAGGCCGCGCCCGAAGCTCCCGCGAGGCCGGAGCCGACCATGATGACGTCGTACTTCCGCTTGTTCGCCGGGTTCACCAGCTTCATCTCGAACTTGTGCTTCGACCACTTCTGCTCGATGGGGCCCGAGGGAATGTTCGATTTGAGATCCATGTGGCGCTCCTACTTCAGGATTCCCGCCAGCACGGCGATGGGGAACGAGATGTTCCCGAGGACGACGAGGCTCGCGAGCGCGACCGCGGCTTTCTGCGCGAGCTTCTTGTAGCGGGGGTGAGAGAGGCCCAGCGTCTGCAACATGCTCCAGATGCCGTGCGCGAGGTGCATGCCGAGGAGCACCATCGAGAGGATGTAGAAGATCGAGACGGGGAGCTGTTGGAACCCGGTCACGAGGTTGCGGTACGGGTTCATGTCCTCGAACTGCGGGTGCACCTGGCCCGTGGTGAGGTGCAGGAGGTGGAAGATGATGAAGGAGAGCAGGATCACGCCGCTCCAGCGCATGGTGCGCGAGGCGTACGTGGACTCCCAGCCCACCCACTGCCGGTAGCCCACCGGACGCGCTTCCTTGTTCTGGATCGTCAGCGCGGTCGCGGCCCAGATATGGAGCACGGCGGCGGCGAGCAGCCCGAGGCGCGCGACCCAGATTCCGGCCCCGTGGAGGAAACCGTGCAGGAAGAGCGCATAGCTCCTCATGGCCTCCTCGGGATGCGGCAGGTAAACCTGGAGATTGCCCGCCATGTGGCCGAGCACGAACCCGAAGAGCATGAGGCCGGTGACGGCCATCACGACCTTCTTCCCGATCGAGGATCCCAGAAACGTCCCGGGACCGGCCAGGGCGACGGTACTCATCCCGTAACTCCTCCGATGTGAGAGCGGGGAGGGATTCCCCGCTGGCGAGAGTAGTCCTTGGGGCCCACGTGCTCAAGAGGTGCACGTGCACCACGGTTTGACGGGAGAATGTGTGCGTTGAAAGCCCCTCAACGGCTCGGTCTCGCGGCGGCCACGGCCCTCGTTCTGGGCAACATGGTCGGCTCGGGCATCTTTCTCCTGCCCTCGTCGCTGGCGCCTTACGGCGCGGTGTCGCTCGTGGGCTGGCTCTTCACGAGCGCGGGCGCGATCCTCCTCGCGCTCGTCTTCGCGCACCTCGCGGCGCGCGTCCCGGGCTCGGGCGGACCCTACGTCTACGCCCGCGCGGGCTTCGGCGAGTTCGGCGGCTTCTTCGTCGCGTGGGGTTACTGGATCTCGATCTGGGCGGGCAACGCGGCCATCGCGGTGGCGTTCGCGAGCTACCTGTCGTCGCTCGTGCCCGCCCTCGCGACCCCGATGCGCGGCGCGCTCGCGGCGATCGCCGGCGTCTGGTTCCTGACCGCCCTCAATGCGCGTGGAGTCGCCGCCGCGGGTCGCTTCCAGCTCGTCACCACGGTGCTCAAGGTCGTGCCGCTGCTGCTCTTCGCGATCCTCGGGCTCTTCTCGTTCTCGCCCGAGGCGTTCGTGCCGTTCAACCCGAGCGGCAAGCCGCTCTTCTCGGCCATCACGGCCATCGCGACGCTCACGCTCTGGTCGTTCCTGGGCCTCGAGAGCGCGTCGATCCCGGCGGGCGACGTCGAGAACCCCGAACGCACGATTCCCCGCGCCACGCTCCTCGGCACGCTGATCGCCGCCGCCGTGTACATCCTGGCGACGGTCGCGATCCTGGGCGCGGTGCCGCGGGACGTGCTGGCCGCCTCGCCCGCGCCCTTTGCCGATGCCGCGGCCATGCTCTTCGGCCCCGCGGCCGGAAGGATCCTGGCCGTCGTCGCCGTGATCTCCACGTTCGGCGCGCTCAACGGCTGGGTGCTCCTCGCGGGTCAGTTCCCGGCGGCCGTGGCGGCCGACGGCCTCTTTCCGCCGGCCCTCGCGAAGCGGAGCGCGAACGGCGTCCCGCTGCTCAGCCTGGTGTGGTCGAGCGTCGTGACCAGCGGGCTGCTCCTGCTCCAGGGTTCGGGCGAGAAGGCGCTCGTCTCGATCTTCGAGTTCACGATCGTGCTCGCCACGCTCGCGACGCTGATGCCCTACGCGTTCTGCTCGCTGGTCCCCCTGATTCTCAAAGGCGGCGGCGACCGCCCGTCGGCGTTCGTCATCCCGCTCCTGGCCTTCGCGTACTCGCTCTGGGCCATCTCGGGGGCCGGGGCCGAGACGGTGCTGTATGGTTTCCTCCTCCAGCTCCTGGGCCTCGTCGTTTGGGTGTGGC
>CAZXSG010000663.1:0-3472 GCA_964643185.1 uncultured Holophagales bacterium | reverse complement strand
AAGACCCGCTGAAGGCGGTCAGAGAGCGAGTCGAACATCGCGCAACCGGTCGAGTGTACGTGGACGGAAGGGACCGGTCAATCGAGCCCGGTTCTTTTTTCTTGACTCGCGCGCCCCATGGCATATGCTCTTGCCTCGAAGCTCGAAGCGAGCCCCTGTGCTCGCTAATTCAATTTCAAGCCGGTCCACGTCCAACCCACGTTTGATCCCGTTTGAGCCCCGAGATCCCCTTCGGTTCTCGCTGGGCTCGTTAACGCGGTCCGGCCTCCCGCTCCCTGAAAATTCGACGTCTGGAACCCTAACGCCGTGAATTCGCTGCAACCGCGAAATCGAAACCAACAAACACAAGGAGATCACATGAAGAAGCTCACCGCCTTCGCCGCCCTCATCGTCCTCGCCACGTCGATCGTCGCCTGCTCCAAGCCGGCCGAGCAGCCGACCCAGGCCGTCGAGCCCCCGAAGGTCGTCGAGGAAGCCAAGCCCGCGACGGACGCCGCCGCGACCGACGCGACGACGACGACCACCACGACGACCGAGACCGCCACGACGGCCGTCCCCGCGACGGACGCCGCTGCCACGACGACCACCACGACCACCACCACCACCGCTCCCGCCACGAAGTAAGTGCTCTCGGGCTCCGCAGGAGCTCGTGGAGGAACGCCCCGGCCTGCCGGGGCGTTTTGCGTTTCGGGTGGTCGAAGTCCGGGACTCGCTCTCGTCGCCCAGGCTCGTGTGTCCCCCCGGGACGACGGAGGACGCCGCACAACGCTGGCAGGGCGCTTGCGATGGAATGAACGGACGGAAATTCGTCCTGGAGGCTGCAATGAACAAGCTGTCGACTCTCTTTCGTGCCGGTGTCCTGGGAACCCTGGCCACGCTCATGGCGCTCGCCCCGGTGGCCGCGTACGGCGCGCCGGAGGATGCGACTTCGGCGTCCGAGCAGAAGTACCGATTCGTCGAGACGGGCGGGCAGAGGGGAACCGGCGGTATCGCGCGCGCTCCGCTGGCGGGGACCGCGGTCTCCAAGGACGTCTTCATCCCGGCCGTGCGGCTCGTGGGCGCGACGGGCACGTTCCGGACGGATGCCTGGATCTTCAACCCGGACCCCGATCGCTCCGCTCGCGTCAGCCTCTATTTCACCCCCGAACGGAGTAACGGCTCTAACTCCCCCGAATACCGGATCAACCCCGACCTCTTTCCCCGCGAGTCGGTCTCGATCCGGGACGTCATCTCCACCATCTTCCGGCTCGACAACACGTTCGGCGTCGTCGAGATCCGCAGCGACCTCCCGATCATGGTCACGAGCAACACCTACAACGCGGCGGGCGCGAACGGCGGAACGTTCGGCCAGTTCATCCCGGCGCTCCCCTATGCCGACTCGATCGGGTTCGACGACTCGCTGAACGGCAACCTGTACCTCATTGGCCTCCCGAACGACGCGAACCACCGCACGAACGCCGTGCTCATCAACACCGAGAGTGTCGAGCTCGAAGCCGGCGTCCAGCTCGTCGATGCCTCCGGCCAGATCCTCGGAACGAAGACCTATCGGGTCGCTCCCTTCTCCATGCTCCAGCTCAACGACATCTTCGGAGCCGAGTTCTCCGCGTTCCGTCCGGCCACCGGCACGCACCGGCTCACAACGTTCGTGAATCTGAACAACGGCGCGCGGATCCTCTCGTACGCGACGGTCTCGGACCTCCGGACGTTCGATCCTTACCTCATCGTGGGTCAGACCCAGCGTCCGTGATCCGCGGCCTCCTCGTCGACCTCGGAAACGTCCTCGTCGCCTTCGACCACGGCATCACGCTCCGAGCGCTCGCGGGCGCGACCGGCCGCACCGAAGAGGCCCTCCGTGAGGGCCTCTTCGAACGCGCGACGCCTGCTTACGATCGCGGCGAGCTCGATCGGCAGGGCTTCTTTCGGGCCGCGGAGGCGGCCTGTGGGCTGGACCGCCTCGACGATGCTCTCTGGACGGCCGCCTGGCGCGACATCTTCACCCCGATCGAGCCCGCCCTCGCCGCGCTCTCGCGTGTGACGCCCACCGTGAAGCGCGTGATCGTGTCGAACACGAACGAGCTGCACTGGGAAGGGGTCCTGCGGGTCGCCCGCGTCGACGAGCTGGTTCACGCATGCGCTCTCTCGCACGAGCTGGGCCTGGCGAAACCCGATCCGCGGATCTTTCAGGCAGCGTTGGAGCTCGCCGGGTGCGCGGCCGAAGAGGCCGTCTTCGCGGACGACCGGCCCGATTTCGTGGCCGCGGCGCGTTCCCTGGGAATCGATGCGTTCGTCGTCGAGAACGAAGGCTCGCTTGCCGAGGGCCTGGGAATGCGGGGACTTCTCGGGGAAGGAATACTGCCGAACGAACGTTTCATGGCAACCAGGGGCGTGCGATCCTCGTAGAGAGAGCGCCCGGAGACCATGAAAGTCAAAACCACACTCGTCGCACTTTCCGTCCTCTGCCTCTCCGCCTGCGTGCCGGAGGGCTCCGGAGGCTCGGCCGATTTCGACCCGCAACCCGCCGTGGCGGGCGCAGAGAACGCGGGCTCCTCCTCGGGGGGAGCGGCCTTCGCTTCCCTCGATCTCGACGCCGCGCTGGCGCTGGGCCGGAAGGAAAACAAGCTCGTCCTGATGGACGTCTATACCGACTGGTGCGGCTACTGCAAAAAGCTCGACAAAGAGGTCTTCCGGGATCCCGAGGTCAAGGCCGCCATGCAGGCGTTCGTCGCGATCAAGGCCGACGCCGAAGGGCGGGGAGAGGCGGCCGCCCGCCGCTTCGGAGTCCAGGGCTTTCCGACGATCCTGTTCCTGGATCCTTCGGGCCGGGAGGTCCGCCGGATCGAGGGCTACATCAACCGCGACGAGATGCTGCGCGTCCTCAAGTCCCTCCCCCGCCCGGCCTGATTCCGTGTCCCAGGGAGCTTCCTTCGCGCATCCGGCTTTCGTGAAGGGGTGCGCGCTCTTCGAATCGGGGAAGCTCTTCGAGGCGCACGAGGAATGGGAAACGGTCTGGATGGCGGAGCGCGGGCCCGTGAGGCCGCTCCTCCAGGCTCTCATCCAGATCGCGGCAGCCGGCGTCCACCTCGCCCGGGGTCGCGAGGCCCCCGCGGCCCGGCTCCTCGCGCTCGCGGGTCAGAAGCTGAGGGCGCTTCCCGCCGGCCTCCGGCAGCCGGGACTCCTGACCGCGCTCGAGGCTCTCCCCCACAGCCCCTCCCTGGCCGCGCTCCGTCAGCTCCCGATCGGCTCGGTCGGCTCCGCTGCTTCCGAGGGCAGAACCCCCGGGCCGCGCCTGGCCACGCACGCCACGATGCTCGCGTCGGCCGTGCGATCGGAGGAGCCGAACACCCCAGCGCCACCCACGCCGAGCACCGAGAGCTCGTAGGCGACGCGCGAGGCGAGACCTCGAGTCCGGGCCTCGCCCGCGAGCACGGCCGAGACTGCCCGTGCGTACGCCGCGGCGACGTGCTCCGGCCGG
>CAZXSG010000662.1:0-3473 GCA_964643185.1 uncultured Holophagales bacterium | reverse complement strand
CCGAGGAGGTTCTGGCCGCCGGTCGTGGCCGGGACGGAGAGGGGCACCGTGGGTACGTGGCGCGACTCCTCGGGCGCGCGGCGCGCCGTGACGGGACCCAGGAACTGGCCGTCGTAGTTGCGCGGCGTCCAGGCCTCGTCCTGCTTTCCCCATTCCACGGAGATGGGCGTGTCCATGAAGATCGAGGCCGCCGTGATCGGTGGCGAGAGATCCCGCCGGTCGAGGGCCGCGAGGAAGACGAACGGCTTGAACAGGGAACCGGGCTGCCGCTTGGCCTGCACCACGCGGTTGAACTGGCTGACCTGGTAGTCCCTTCCGCCCACGAGCGCCCGCACCGCGCCCGTCTGCGGATCCAGCGCGATGATGGCGGCCTGGAGGGGCGGCGTGCCCTCCTCGGTGCGCAGCCTCTTGTAGCGCTTCTCGAGGTCCTCGAGGCCCTTGCGCACGGCCGCCTCGGCCGCGAGCTGCATCTCGGTGTCGAGCGTGGTGTAGATGGCGAGCCCGTCCTGCTTGAGCGCCTCGGGCGTCTCCTTCACCTGCGTGAGGACGAAGTCCACGAAGTGCGGCGCGACGAGCCCCGGAGCCGGCTTCGAGACGGCCGAGAGCGGCGCGGCCCGGGCCGCGTCGTAGGCCTCCTGCCCGATGCGCTTCGTGTCGAGCATGCCCTTGAGGACGAGCGCTCTCCGGGCCAGCGCGCGCTCGGGCGATCGGAACGGCGAGAACCGGCCCGGCGACGCGATGATGCCGGCGAGGAGGGCCGACTCCGGGAGGTCGAGGTTCGAGACGGGCTTCCCGAAGTAGAAGCGGGAGCCCTCCTCGACGCCCGTGACCGAGATGGAGCCGCGCTGCCCGAGGTAGATCTCGTTGAGGTACGCCTCGAGGATCTCCTCCTTCGAGTACTTGGCGTCCAGCACGAGCGCCATGACGGCCTCGACGGCCTTTCGCCGGAACGTCCGCTCGTGGGTGAGGAACATGTTCTTCACGAGCTGCTGCGTGAGCGTGGAGCCGCCCTGCATGGGCCCCTTGCGGGTGAGGTCCCTGTAGGCCGCGCCCGCGATGCGCTTGAAGGAGAGCCCGCCATGGGAGAAGTAGTCACGGTCCTCGGTGGCGAGGACCGCGTCCACGAGGGTCTTGGGCACCTTGTCGAGCGTGACGAGCGTGCGGTCTTCCATCTTTTCGTCGAAGACGGAGCCCACGACCTCGGGCTCGAGAACGATCCACGGGAGAGGCTCGCCGTTCGCGTCCTTGATCTCCGCGACACGCTTGCCCGCGAACTCCACGCGGGCGAAGCCCCCGGCCACCCGGCCGAACAGGCCACTCCGGTCGTTCACGTGGAGCGTGATCCGCGAGGGAGCCACGCTGTAGCGCCCGGCAGTGACCTCCTCGGGGCTCGCCACCTCGGCGTAGCGCAGCCGGGTGAGCCTCCGCACGAGTTCGTCGGACGCCACGGCATCTCCGTTCTGGAGCATGAAGGCGCCGGAATAGAGCCTCGTCGGGAGGTTCCAGCGGCGCCCTTCCATGGTGCGGGTGACGACCGCGCCGTAGTAGCTCACCACCACGACGCTCGTCGCGAAGGCCGCGAGGAGCCCCGCGAACGCCAGCAGCAGCACGCTCCTCGGCATCCGGCGGACCCCGTACCTCACGCGCCGCAACAGCGACCACGTCCGGCGAACCTGCCGCTGGAACCAGGAACCCGCACTCACCGCGCGGTATTCAAGCACGCCGCATGCCCTGGCGATCCGAACGGACTGCCAGAACGCTTACGATGGCCGCGTGCGAGGAGTCGAAGTTGTTCAGCCCTCCGGGCCGGGAAACGAATCCGGCGAAACCGTGGTCCTTTCGCGGGGGCCTGAAACGCGACGCGTACTCGTGGTTCGCGAGCGCAACGGCCTGCTCGTTCACGACGCGGACCTCGTGGCCGTGGAGGAGCCGTTCGAGCTCCGGGTGAGGACGGGGCCTCACGGAACCCACGAGCCGCTTCTCGTGACCATGCGCACGCCGGGTGCCGACGAGGATCTCGCCCGCGGTCTCCTGCTGACGCTCGGAGCCCTTCAGGCCGAGGACGATCTCGTGGCGCTCGAGCCCCCGCCCGGTTCGGGCGACGAGCACCGCAACGCGCTCGTCGCCGTGCTCGGCGACGCCGCGCGCAGCCGGCTTCCCGAGGCCAGGCATCTGACCGCGACGGCGGCCTGCGGCGTCTGTGGCGCGCGCTCGCGCGAAGAGGTCGTGCGCCTCGTGCGAAGCCTTCCGTCGCACCGTGAGGATTCCGGCACGCCCATCGACGGCACGCTCCTCGCGGATCTCCCGGAAAGGCTCGGCGCCGTACAGGCGGTGTTTCGCGAGACCGGCGGGCTCCACGCCGCGGCGCTCTTCTCGAAAGACGGGACACTCGTCCTCGCGAGGGAGGACATCGGGCGCCACAACGCGGTGGACAAGGTGATCGGGGCCTGGTGGAAAGCCGGAAGACCGGAGGCGCCCTATCTCCTCGTGTCGGGGCGGGCCGGCTTCGAGATCGTCCAGAAAGCCGCGATGGCGGGAATCGAAGCGCTCGTCGCCGTGGGAGCGCCGTCGAGCCTCGCCGTCGAGCTGGCCGAGGAGACGGGCCTCGTTCTGGCGGGTTTCGCGCGGCAGGGCCGGCTCAACCTCTACGCCGGCGCGGACCGGGTCGTACGGCCCGCGCCGTCCTCGTAAACGAGCTCACCGGGCGCGTGGCTGCGTCGCCTCCAGATCCTCCGCGAGGGAAGGCACGGGCGAGGGCTTCACATGCCAGATCTCCCGCGCGTAGTCGTCGATGGACCTGTCCGACGAAAAGCGGCCCACGCGGGCCACATTGAGGATGGAGGCCTTCGTCCACCCGTCTTCGTTGCGGAAGGCCCGCTCCACGGCCCCCTGCGCGTCCACGTAGGCCCGGTAGTCGGCCAGCACGCAGAACGGATCGCTTTCGAGAAGGTTCTCGACGAGCCCGCGGAAGAGCTCCGGGTCGCCGCCCGAGAACTCTCCGGAGAGAAGGGCATCCAGCACGACCCGCAGCTCCTCGTCGCGCTCCACGAAGTCCCTCGGCCGGTATCCCCCACGCTTCAGCGCCGAGACCTCGGGCGCGGTCATTCCGAAGAGGAAGAAGTTCTCCGGGCCCACGGCGTCCCGGATCTCCACGTTCGCGCCGTCGAGCGTGCCGATGGTGAGCGCGCCGTTCAGCGCGAGCTTCATGTTCCCGGTGCCCGAGGCCTCCTTGCCGGCGGTGGAGATCTGCTCGGAGAGGTCGGCCCCGGGCAGGATCTTCATCGCGTGGCGAACGCTGTAGTTCGGGAGGAACGCCACGCGGACGCGCCCCTTCACGCACGGGTCGGAGTTCACGACGTCGCCCACGGCGTGGATGAGCTTGATGATCCGCTTGGCCATGGCGTACCCCGGCGCCGCCTTGCCCGCGAAGACGACCGTTCGGGGCACGACCTCGAGTCCCGGGTTCTGCCGCA
>CAZXSG010000661.1:0-3476 GCA_964643185.1 uncultured Holophagales bacterium | reverse complement strand
CACGATGGGCTTGGTCGGGGCGGGCGGCGGGGGCGGCGGGGGCGGCTGACCCATCCCCGAAGGCGTGTCGACGACCGGGAAGCGGCGAGCCCCCTCGGCCCTCGGACCGTCGTTTTTCGTGGGACCGTCGCGACCCGTGTTCCAGGTGGGACCCGAGGACGTGGGCGCGGACGCCGCTCCACCCTGAGGCTGCGGGGCGACGCGCGTGATCACCGGACCCGAGGGCGGCGAGGGTGGCTCGAGCACGACGTCGGTCTCGGCGCCCGGCGCCAGCGCGGGGGCCGCGGGTTTGGCCGCGACGGGGCCTCTCTGGAAGAGATCGGTGTAGCGCTCCTTCCATGCGAACTGTTCGGTCTCGGGCATCATCGCGCGGGCCCGGCGCTTGTCGTAGGTTTCGAGAAGGACCCGTCCCTTCAGCCGGCTCGAGGCCGCGTAGGGGTTCTTCGTGGCGTCGAACAGCGACGTATCCACCCTCAGCGAAACCTTGTAGGCCTCGATCGCGGCCTCGGTCTCGCCGAGCTGCTCCTCTGCGAAGCCGAGCATCCACCAGGCCGCCCAGTTGCCCGGATCCCGCTTCTTGGCTTTCTCGAACATCCTCTTCGCCGAGCCGTATTCACCCTTCCACACATAGCCGAGACCCGAGTTGAAGAACGGCTTTCCGGTCGTCTTGTCGAGGCTGGCCGCGTCATCGAGGATGCGCAGCGCGTCCCTCCAGAATCCGTCCCAGGCCACGAGGCATCCGAGGTCGTTCATGAGGGCCGCATCCTTCGGGTCGGCCTCCAGAGCGGTCAGCGTCTGCAGGATCGCTTTGTGGTGCGGAAGCCCGGGATCCAGGAAGTGCTTGTAGAGGTCCTTCGCGGGCGCAGGCACAGCGGCAACAAGCGCAACAAGCGCGGCGACCGCCGCGAGCGCGGCGAAGAAGGGCTTTCTCTGGGACATGGTCATCCTTTCGGAGGTGCGGGCCTGCCGATGAGCTTCACCTTGCCGTCGACCGTCTGCACCTCGAAAACGAGGCGCTTGGCTCCGGTTCGGCGTTTGATCTCCTCGGCCTGCTTCCTCACGAGCTCCTCGAACTTCTCGTACTTGAGCCGGGCGACGTCCTCGCCCGCTCCCTGACGCGCAGCCACGTAGCGCTGGAAGAGCGGCGTGAAGTCGACACGTTTGGGTTGTACGGAGCCGGGAGCCGACGCGTCGCCCGCGGAGGCTTGCGAAGTTCTGGGTGTCGAAGCCTGAGGAGGTGGCGGCACGTCTGCCGGAGGATTCGGACGGCCGAAGATCGTGAGGCGGCCCTCGTCCTTGGCCACCTGCTTCTTCTCCCACAGCTCGGTGAGGGAGTTGTAACGCGCGAGGAGGGAGCCCAGCCGGAAGCGTTCACCGGCCTTGTCGACCTCGACGTTCCGCAGATATCTCAGGAGGAGCTCGAGCTGGCGCCGCTTCGCGATGGGCGGCGTCTTGAAGTCTCCCGTGAAATACCGGTCGTACTCGATCCTCAGGGCGCTGATCCCTTTGTCGAGCTCGCCGAGCTCTTTCTCGATCGTTTCGACCATTTCGCCGTTAGATTGTAGGCGCTTTGGAGAGCGTTCGCCCCCCCTCGATCGAGCAGCTCCTTTCGAGCGACACCGGCCTCTCCCTCGCGAGCACCCACGGGCGAAGCCTCCTCAAGGAGGCTCTCCGCCTCGCGGCCGACCGTTTGCGCCGGGGGGCCCTGCCGCGGTCCGCGAGCCTCCGGGACGATCTCCTCGCAGACGCCGCGCGTTCGCTCGCCGCCCGGCCGCCCGAAGGACCCCGGCCCGTGCTGAACGGCACCGGAGTGCTGCTCCACACGAACCTGGGAAGAGCTCCCCTTGCCGAAGCCGCCCGCGAGGCCGTTCTGCGGGCCGCGGGGCCGTGCGACCTCGAGCTCGACCTCGACTCGGGCGCGAGGGGCCGGCGGGACTCGGGGGTTCGCGCGCTGCTCCGCGAGGTCTTCGCCTCGAGCGATCCGCGCTGGGACGCCCTGGTGACGAACAACACCGCGGCGGCCCTCCTCCTCGCGCTCGACACCGTGGCCAACGGCCGGCCCGTTGCCGTTTCCCGCGGCGAGCTCGTCGCGATCGGCGGCGATTTCCGCGTGCCTTCGATTCTCGCCAGGAGCGGCGCCTCCCTCCTCGAGGTGGGCACGACCAACAAAACGACCCTCGCGGACTACGAAGAAGCGGTGGCACTGGGGGCGTCTGCCCTCCTCAAGGTGCATCCCTCGAACTTCCGCATCGTCGGGTACACCGGCGATGCCGGCCTCGAGGAGCTCGGCGCGCTGGCCGCGCGCGCCGGCATCCCCCTCGTGTACGACGCCGGCGCGGCGACCCCGGTGCGAAACCCGCGGCTGCCCGGCACGCCCGTGCCCCGTGAGGCCCTCGACCTGGGCGTGTCGCTCCTGGCCTTCTCGGCCGACAAGACGCTCGGGGGCCCGCAGGGCGGCCTCCTCCTGGGGACGACCGATCTCATCGGGCGGGCAGCGCGCAATCCTCTCGCGCGGGCTCTCCGGCCCGACAAGCCCGTGCTCGCGGCTCTGGCCGCGACGCTCGGGCTCCACGCCCGCGGAGAGAGCCGCCAGGTGCCGTTCATCGCCCAGCTCGAGGCCACGAACGAGAGCCTCGAACGGCGCGCCCACACTCTCGCGGAGAAGCTGAGTCTCGCCGGCTGGACCGCAAGCGCCACGGCGTCGACCGCCGTCGCGGGTGGCGGGTCGGGTGTGGAGGCGACCTTTCCTTCGTGGGCCGTCGCCGTCGAGCCCGCGGCCCGTCGAGCCGGCGACGCGGCCCCGAGCGAAGGTCAGGACGGCGAATCCCGCGAGGAGCTCCTCGGGCGCGCCCTGCGCGCGGCGCGCGTTCCGCTCATCACCCGGGTCGCCGGGGGACGCGTCCTGGTCGATCTGGCCGCGATCCCGGCAGAGAACGACGACGGCGTTCTCGCCGCATTCGAGCATGCGAGGCGGAACGAGCCCGCGCCGCGCTAACCCAGCCCGAGCTCTTTCATTCTCTGAGACAGCCGACGCACGGGAACGCCCAGGTCCGACGCCGCGCGGGACCGCTCCCCCCCCGCTTCCTCGAGCGCCTTCCGGATACGCAGGAGCTCGCCAGCCTTGCGCCAGCGCTCCATCGTGTCGTCGAGGGTCCCGTCGAGGCCGGGGTGCGGCACCTCCGGTTCCCCCGCAACGCCGAGAACGATCTCCTGCGGCCGGAGCACCCCCGACGTCGCGAGGATCACGGCCCGCTCGATCACGTTTCGAAGCTCACGTACGTTGCCCGGCCAGTCGTGCGCCGCGAGCTTCTCGATCGCTGCCGGCGCGAAATCGGGCACGGGACGCTTGACGCTCCGGGCCGAAAGGATCGCGAACTCCCGGGCCAGGACCGGGATGTCCCCGCGCCGCTGACGAAGCGGAGGAAGGCGCACCGGAAACACCTCGAGGCGGTAGTAGAGATCCTCCCGAAACGTTC
>CAZXSG010000660.1:0-3476 GCA_964643185.1 uncultured Holophagales bacterium | reverse complement strand
GGGGAGCGTGCCGGGCGCGCAGGCGGGATAGGCGGGGATCTCGCGGCGGGCGGGCTGGGGCCCGACGACGACGCGGACGCCGCCGAGACCGGGCGCGATCGCCTGCGCCGCGCGCTTGGGCACCGGCTCCTTGAGCACGACGGCGGCGAGAACCGTCATCGCAAGCGGCACCATGTAGAAGATCGTGTAGGCGTCGGCGAGCGGCAGATGGCCGAAGCCGTAGAAGAAGGTCGTGCTCGAGACGAGCAGCATCACGCCGCGCACGACATGCAGGCGGGCATTGCGCGTGCGCAGCGCGCGAAACCCGCCCCAGCAAGCCGAGGGGGTGACGACCGCGAGCCTGAACGAGGTGCGCAGCAGCCCGATCGCCCCGACGACGTAGGCCCCGAGGAGGCCCAGCGCGGCGCCGGGGCTCATCTACCGCGGCCCGCCGGCGGAGAACGTCACAGCGAAAGTCACGTGCGCCCGGGCTCCAGTCGGCCGAGGAGGTACTGCCGGAGCAGCACGAGCGCGAGGGCCGTGGTCCAGCGGCGGATCATGGCGCGCTCTCCGGGCAGCATCACCTTGCGGTGCGCGCGGGTTCCGTCCGAAGCGTCGAGCGCGATGTGCACCGTGCCGACGGGTTTCTCGGGCGTGCCGCCGCCGGGTCCCGCAACCCCCGTGATCGCGAGCGCGACCGTCGACGAGAAGCGCCGGCGGGCCCCCGCGGCCATTTCGCGCGCAGACTCCTCGGAAACGGCTCCGTGCCGGAGGAGCGTCTCCTCGGCCACGTAGGCGATCTCGCGCTTGGCCTCGTTCGCGTACGTCACCGCGGCGCCGAGGAAGTAGTCCGAGGAGCCCGGCACGTCGGTGATGCGCGCCGCGAGACCGCCTCCCGTGCAGCTCTCGGCCAGGGACAGCGTGAACGAGCGCGTGCGAAGCAGATCTCCGACGACCCCTTCCAGGGTCTCCTCGTCGCGGCCGAAGATGTCGGCGCCGAGCGCCTTGCGGAAGTCCGACTCGAGGCGGTCGAGGAGCTCCGCGGCCTCGGCCTTCGTGCCCCGCGCCGCGAACTGGAGCACCACCTCGCCCGGGGAGGCGAGGATCGTGAACGGCACGTCGGGGTGTGCCTCGTAAACGGGCCTCACGCGCTCTTCCACGAGGCTCTCGGGGAGGCCCGCGGTCTTCAGGATGCGGAGGTGGAGGCCCCGGCCGTCGGTGCCGCGCGCGAGGAGCGGACGCGCGCCGTCCGTCCACATGCCCTTCATCTCGACCGGAACTCCGGGCAGGAGCACCACCGTCCGGCCGCCCGCCTCGAGGAGGTAGCCGGGCGCCGAGCCGCGCGGATTCGGGAGCACCACCGCGCCCTCGATCACGTCGGCCTGCTTCTCGTTGACCTTCGGCATCGTGATGCCGCGCTTCCGGAATCGCTCCACGAGGCGCGTGAGGATCTCCTCGTCGCGCACGAGGGCCCGCCCGAACACATGAGCGACAGCTTCCTTCGTGCGGTCGTCGTCGGTCGGGCCGAGCCCACCCGTGATCACGAGGAGGGGCGCGGCTTCGAGCGCCGCGCGGATCTCGGCGACGAGCTCGTCCCACACGTCGCCCACGCAGCCCTTGCGCACCACGCGAATGCCCAGCGCCGCGAGCTCGCCGGTGAGAAAGAGGGAGTTCGTGTCGAGCCGCGTGGTGCCGAGGAGCTCTGTGCCCACGGCCAGAATCGAGGCGATCCCGCTCAAGCGCTCGTCTCCTGGGGCTCTTCCACGAAGAGGAGGGACAGCTCTTCCCATTCGGCCATGCGGGCCTCCATCTCCTTTTTCACGTGCTCCTTCTGGGCGAGGATGGCTTTCACCCTGCCCCCTTCGCGAACGACCTCGGGTGTGGCGAGCGTTTCGTCCAGCCCGCGGATCGATTCCTCCATCCGCGCGATCTCGTCCTCGAGCTCTTCCAGGCGTTTGCTCGCCTTCTGGCGTTTTCGCTCCGCGGCCCTGTCCCTCTTGCCCGAACCGCTCTTCGGTGACGGCCCGTGCGTGAGGTGGGAGATGTCCGAGAGGGTCGGGACCTTCGAGGGCGTGGCAACGGCGACGGCCCGCACGGCCTTCTCTCCCTCGACACGCCTTTTCACGAGGTCGGTGTAGTTCCCGTCGTGAAGGGTCGCTGTGCCGTCCTTCACCTCGAGCACCTGCGTCGCGAGCCGGTCCACGAACCAGCGGTCGTGGGAAACGAACACGATGGCGCCCTCGAAGCCGGTGAGCGCGTCCTCGAGCTGCTCGCGCGCGTCGAGGTCCAGGTGGTTCGTGGGCTCGTCGAGGAGCAGCAGGTTCGCGCCGCCGAAGACGATGCGGGCGATCGAGAGCCGCCCCTTTTCACCGCCCGAGAGCGTGCCGATCTTCTGGAACACCTCGTCGCCGCGGAAGTCGAAGATCGCGAGGAAGTCGCGCGCCTCGGGCTCCTTCATCGACGGATCCAGATCCATCACCGTGTCGAGAAGCGTGGACGCGGGCGAGAGGTCGGCCATCTCCTGGTCGTAGTAGCCCACGAGGACACCGGTTCCGAACTGCACGGAACCCGATATCGGTGCGAGCACCCGCGCGAGCGACTTGAGGAGCGTCGTCTTGCCGCAGCCGTTGGGCCCCCACAAGGCCACGCGGTCGCCGCGCCGGAGCAGCATCGTCACGGGGGCGAGAAGGGCGCCCGTCTCGGGATATCCAGGCACCAGCGCCTTCGACTCGAGGACCCGCTCGCCGCTCGCCCGTTGCTCCTCGAAGCGAAACGTCACGTCGTTCGCGTCTTCCTCGGGAGCGTCCACGCGCTCGAGCCGCGCCAGGAGCTTCCGGCGTCCACGGGCCTGCTTCGTCTTCTGGCCCGCGATGTTCCGGCGGATGAAATCCTCGGTTCTCTCGATCATCTCGCGCTGCTCGGCGTAGGCCTTGCGGCGCACGCGGTCGCGTTCGGCCTTGAGCTTGCGGTACGTGTCGTAATCCCCGGGGTACTCCTCGAGACGCCCCAGTGCCACTTCGACAATCCGGTCGGCCACCGAGTTCAGGAACTTGCGGTCGTGCGAGACGACGAGCGCGGCGAGGCCGGCCTTGTCCGAGCGCTCGCGCAGCCACGTCTCGAGGAACTCGATACCGGCCACGTCGAGGTGGTTCGTGGGCTCGTCGAGGAGGAGCACCGAGGCCGAGGTGAGCAGGAGACGCGCGATCTGCGCGCGGTGCTTCTGGCCGCCCGAGAGCTCGCCCACGGGCCGGTCCCACACCTCATGCGGCAGACCGACTCCGGTGAGCACGCGCTCGACGCGCGACTCGGCCTCGTAGCCGCCCTCTCTCTCGAAGCGCTCGCGCGCCTCGTCGTAGGCCGAGAGGAGGTCCTCGAGCCCTGTGTCCGCGGAGCTCTGCGCCATGGCCTCTTCCAGCCGGCGGAGGTCGTCCTCGAGTCCCACGAGATGGGCGAGAGCCCGCGCCACGAACGCGCGGAGCGGCTCGTCCCCCTCGGGC
>CAZXSG010000659.1:0-3481 GCA_964643185.1 uncultured Holophagales bacterium | reverse complement strand
ATGGGTTTCCCGGGCCCTTCCGCTCCGCTCGCTGCGCTCGCCTTATTCTGTCCCCCCACGTGCCGGGAAACCCAGCTATGGGTTTCCCGGATACAAATGCCTGATTCCTAGGCGGTACGAACCACGCTCAGGGGAATGACCTTGGCGCGACCTCCGCTCTCGACGTGAGAGCGGAAGGTCGCCAGGAGCCCGGCCTCGTCGAGGCCCAGCTGGGCGCGCTGCTCCGGCTGCGTGGCGTGCGCCACGAAAGCGTCGGGAATCCCGACGCACCGGACGTCCGCACGGATGCCACGCTCGGCGAGCGCCTCCAGCACGGCGGAACCGAAGCCGCCCATCACCTGGTTCTCTTCCACGGTGATCAGCTTGGTGCCGTCTTTCACGAACTGCGTGAGCAGCTCGACGTCGAGCGGTTTCACCCAGCGGGCATTGACGACGGTGAGCGAGGGGCCACCCTGTGCGGCGAGCTTTTCGGCAGCCCGGAGAGCAGGAACCACCGGATCCCCGATGGCGAAGACGACGCCGTCCTTGCCGACCCGCAGGATCTCACCCTTCCCGACGGGCAGGATCTTGAGCTGGGGGTCCATCGCGACGCCCCAGCCCGCGCCGCGGGGATAACGGATCGCCGTGGGATGCCCGGTCGTGAACGCGGTCGCGACGAGATGCCGCAGCTCGTTTTCGTCTTTCGGAGCCGCGATGAGCATGTTCGGGAAAACCCGGAGGTACGTGAGGTCGAAAACGCCGTGGTGCGTCGGGCCGTCGGCCCCCACGACTCCCGCGCGATCCAGGGCGAAAACGACGGGCAGATCCATGAGACACACGTCGTGCATGATCTGGTCGTACGCCCGCTGGAGGAACGTCGAGTAGATCGCGCAGATGGGCTTGAGCCCCTGCGTCGCCATGCCGGCCGCGAAGAGCACCGCGTGCTGCTCGCAGATGCCCACGTCGAACGTGCGCGCGGGGAATCGCTTCCCGAAGGTATCCAGCCCGGTCCCGTCGGGCATTGCGGCCGTGATCGCGACGATGCGCTCGTCTTTCTCGGCCAGCTCTACGAGCGCCGACGCGAACACCGCCGTATAGCTGGGCGGCGAAGACTTCTTCGCGATCTCCCCCGTTTCCACCTTGAACGGCGCCGGCCCGTGCCAGTACACGGGATCGTCCTCGGCCAGCTGGTAGCCCTTGCCCTTCACCGTGCGCACGTGGATGAGCACCGGGCCGTCCATCTCTTTCGCCTCGCGGAACGTGCGGAGCAGGGAAGGCATCGAGTGTCCGTCGATGGGACCGACGTACTTGAAGCCCAGCTCCTCGAAGAGCGTGCCCGGCACGAGAGCCTTCTTGAGGCCGTCCTCGAGGATCTCGGCGAACCCGGCGAGGCGGTCGCCGCCCGGGAGCTTCTTGAGGATGTGCGCGACGTCCTCGCGCACCTTGTGGTAGATCTGGCCCCGCGCGATGCGGAGGAGATAACCCGATATCGCTCCGACGTTCGGCGCGATGGACATGTCGTTGTCGTTCAGGATGACGATGAGCCGCCGCTTCAGGTAGCCGGCCTGGTTCAGGCCCTCCATGGCGACGCCGCCGGTGAGCCCGCCGTCACCGACGATCGCGACGACGTTGTACGAGTCGCCCTTCTGGTCCCGCGCGATCGCCATGCCGAGCGCCGCCGAGATCGCGGTGGACGCGTGAGCGGCCCCGAACACGTCGTATTCGCTCTCGTCACGGTTCGTGAAACCCGAAAGACCGCCCTTTTGCCGGATCGTCGAGAGGCGATCCCGCCGTCCGGTGAGGATCTTGTGCGGGTACGTTTGATGTCCCACGTCCCAGACCAGAAGATCGCGCGGGGTCTCGAAGGCGTAATGGAGCGCCACCGTGAGGTCGACGGCGCCGAGACCCGACGCGAAGTGGCCCCCCGTCGAGGCGACCGAGTCGATCACGTAGGTGCGCAGCTCGTCGGCGAGCGCAGGGAGCTCTTCCGGGGCGAGCGTCCGAAGGTCGCGCGGCCAGTTGATCCTCGAAAGAAGGGGTGTGGGGCGAAACGTTTTCGTCATCGTGACTCCAGAACTCCAAAAAGCCGAAGGGCCTGGGGCATTCTATCGGCGTTTCATGAACCACGGTTCATCCGGGCGCCGAGCCGTCTCATACTACTTTGCAACGCAAAGAAGGTCAATTTCGATCACGTCTCTCTCCCCGGTGGGGGCCTGGGGGGATCGAGAAACCCCCAGGATCAACGCTCTTCTCCCGGTGGGGGGTCTGGGGGGATCGAGAAACCCCCAGGATAATTCTCAGCTCTCGCGGTGCCCCGCGTAGACCGCCAGCGCATCGAGGAGACCCAGCGGGTCGCCACAAGCAGCCGCCTCGGAACGGGTCAGCGAGAGGACGCTCTCCAGCTCCCGCTTCGTGCCGTCGAGACCATACACCGATGGGAACGTGAGCTTTCCCTGCGCGGCGTCCTTCCCGGCCGTCTTCCCCAGCATGGCCGACGAAGCGGTCGCGTCGAGCAGGTCGTCGGCGATCTGGAACAGGAGGCCCAGCCGGTCTCCGTAGGACCGCAGGAGGCTCCGGCGATCCTCGCTGGCGCCTCCGAGGATCGCTCCCAGCTCGACGCTCGCCGCGATGAGAGCGCCCGTCTTCTTCGCGTGAATCTCGTGGAGAAGGGCCTTCGAGGGAACGATGCCGTTCCCGGTGGCCGCAAGGTCGAGCGCCTGGCCCCCGGCCATCCCACGACCACCCGCGGCCCGCGCCACCACCGCAACCGCCTCGGCGCGCCGGGCGGCGAGCTCGCCGCCCTCGGGGCGGGACGCCAGAACCTCGAACGCGAGCGTCTGGAGCGTATCTCCGGCCAGCATCGCCACGGCCTCACCGAACACCACGTGGCAGGTTGGTTTCCCGCGCCGAAGAGCGTCGTCGTCCATGCAGGGCAGGTCGTCGTGGATCAGCGAGTACGTATGGATGAGCTCGAGCGCGGCCAGTGCCTCGAAAATCCCGCCGCTGGATGCCGCCGAAGCTCCGGCCACGGATTCGAAAGCCGCCCGGGCGAGAAGCGGACGCAGCCTTTTGCCTCCCGCGAAGACGCTGTAACGCATCGCCGGGAGGAGCGGCTCGGGCGCCGCGCCGGCAGATAGGACACGCTCGAGAGCAGCCTCGACCTCGCGGCGCGTTCTCTCCGAGAATTCTTTCAGCAGATCGCCCGCGGAAAAGCCGCTCACTCCTCGACGGCTCCCGGATCGTCATCGTCCTCCGCCAGATCGTCGAGCGGCTCGGTGACCAGGCCTTCTGGGGTCTCCCGAAGGACGACCTCGACTCTCTTTCGAATGTCCTCGATCTTCGTACGGCAGAAGCGAGACAAGGCCACACCCTCCTCGAAGAGCTCGAGGGAGCGCTCGAGTCCCTTGCCCGGATCCTCGAGCTCCCGAACGATCTCCTGGAGCCTTTCGAGAGCCTTCTCGAACGTGAGCCCTTTCCCCGGCCTCGTCTTCATCCCTTCATC
>CAZXSG010000658.1:0-3484 GCA_964643185.1 uncultured Holophagales bacterium | reverse complement strand
TTCGACGCGAACGTGGCGAGCGCCAAGGAGAACCTGGCCAGGCTGGACGACGACAAGGCGTTCGGGCTCTGGACGCTCTCGGCGAGCGGCAAGGAGATCTTCTCGATGCCGCGCATCGCGCTCGTGCGGTCGATCCTCCTGAACCACTCGATCCACCACAGGGGCCAGCTCTCCGTTTACCTCAGGCTCCTCGACATCCCGGTGCCGGCCGTCTACGGCCCGAGCGCCGACGACAACCCGTTCGCGTGAGCACCTCGAACACCGTCGTTCTCGAGGAGCTCGCGGACGGGATCCTCACGCTCACGATCAACCGTCCCGATAAGCTCAACGCGCTGAACCGCGAGGTCCTCGAGGCCCTTCGCGCGGCGCTCCACGGCGCGAAGTCGAATCCCGAGGTGAAAGGCGTGCTCCTCACCGGCGCGGGGGAGAAGGCGTTCGTGGCAGGGGCCGACATCGCTTCGTTTCAGGAGCTCACGCCCGTCTCCGCGCGGGATCTCGCGCGCCGCGGGCAGGCCGTCTTCCGGCTCCTCGAGATGCTGGGCAAGCCTTCGGTCGCGGCGATCAACGGCTTCGCGCTCGGCGGCGGCTGCGAGCTGGCCATGGCGGCCACGCTGCGCGTCGCGTCGCCCAACGCGAAGCTGGGTCAGCCCGAGGTCAACCTGGGGCTCATTCCCGGCTACGGCGGCACGCAGCGGCTGCCGCGGCTCGTGGGAAAGGGGATCGCGCTCGAGCTCATCCTCACGGGCGACGCGATCTCCGCCGACGAGGCCCACCGCATCGGGCTCGTCAACAAAGTCGTCCCGCAGGCCGAGCTGCTCGACGCCGCGCGGGCTCTTCTCGGGAAGATCCTCGCGAAAGCGCCGCTCGCCGTGCGCTACGCCATCGAGGCCGTGCAGCACGGCACCGAGATGCCGTTCGACCAGGCGGAGAGCTACGAGGCGACGCTCTTCGGGTTGTGCGTCGCGACGGACGATATGAAAGAGGGCGTTGCAGCCTTCCTCGGGAAGCGCAAGCCCACGTTCACGGGACGGTGAATTGTTCAGCCCTCCGGGCCGGGAAACGCCTCCGGCGCGCTTCCTGACCTTCTATTTCCAGCTCTCGTGGTAGGGCGTGTGCTCGAGCGCGAGGGCCTGCGTCGTGAGCGAGAGCGGGCGGAACGTGTCCATCATGACGGCCAGCTCGTCGGTCGACTTCGTCCCGATCGACGCTTCGTACGAGCCCGGATGCGGGCCGTGCGGCACGCCCATCGGGTGCAGTGAGATGGCCTTCGGCCCGACGCCCTTGCGGCTCGTGAAGTTGCCGCGCACGTAGTAGATGACCTCGTCGCAGTCCACGGAGGTGTGGGGGTACGGACACGGGATCGCGTCGGGATGGGTGTCGGTCACGCGCGGAACGAACGAGCAGAACAGAAGACCAGGAGCCGCGAACGTCGCGTGGATCGTGGGCGGCAGGTGGATGAGGCCCGTCTTGGGCTGGTACGCGAGGATCGGGAACGCGAAGGGCCACACCGTTCCGTCCCAGCCCACCACGTCGAACACGGAGTTCCGCGGACGGCGCTTCACGAAGCGGTCGCCCTTCTTCACGAGGATCTCGGAGGGTCCGGGACGCGGTCCCGTGAACTCGGGAGTTCTGAAGTCTCTGTGCGTGAACGGGGCGTCCATCCTCAGCTGGCCCACGGGGTTCCGGAACTGGACGGGCAGGTGGAAGCCGCCCCGCAGCTCGAAGACGATGCCCTCGAGCTCCTCGAGAACGCGGAAGCGGTGGGGCACGCCGCGGGGCACGAGCACGTAATCACCCTCGCCCACCGCGAGATCGCCGAACGGCGATTCGAGAACGGCCTTGCCCGAATACACGAAGTGGAGGTCGTCGCCGTCGCCGTTCGAAAAACCGATATCGCTTTCCATCGCACGGAGGCGCTCGAGGGAGACGACGACGTCCTCGCTCGCGAGGATCGGCGTCACGCCCTGCGGCGCGTTCTCGCCGAGGACGAGGCGACGCCGGAGCGGCTGGGCGGGCGCGAGCGTCGCCGCAACGCGGAGGCGCGGGTCGCCTTCGCTCGGCCCGATCTCCTCGTCGACCTGCGGCGGCCCCTGGTGGTAGAGGATCGAGAACTCGGTGTCGAAACCGCGGCGCGTGAAGCACTCCTCGTAGAGGAGCTTTCCCTGTGCGTCGCGAAAGACCGTGTGGGGCTTCGCGGGGACGGCCCCGCGCGACAGGTAGTGGAGCATCAGCCCACGACTTCCAGCGCTTCGAGGCTCTTCTGCTGCTGCGACTCGATGCTCTCGAAGAGCGCCCGGAAGTTGCCGTACCCGAAGCCCTTGTCGCCCTCGCGCTGGATGATCTCGTAGAAGAACGGGCCGGCCTTCGCGTCACCGTACATGGCGTTGGCGTCCTTCATGAAGATCTGGAGCATGTACTTCTCGTCGGCTCCGTCCACGAGGATCGCGTTTCGGCGGAGCGCGTCCATGGGCTCGTTGATCTTCGAGACGTGCACCTTGTCGAGCCGCGCGGGGAGCTGGTCGTAATAGGCGCCGGGAGCCGGCAGAAACTGCACGCCTTTGCCGCGCAGGTTCTCGACGGCGGGGATGATGTCCTTCACGTGGAAGGCCACGTGCTGCACGCCGGCGCCGTGGTGATCCTCGCAGAAGCGGTTGATCTGGCTCTCCCGGAAGTACGGCTTGAGGGGCTCGTTCGTGGCGAACTTGATGCCGCTCTCGGGGTCGGCCATGACGATCGAGCGCAGGCCCGAGCCGCTCATCTTCTTCCCGCCGTCGACCGCCGAGGTGTGGAATTCGACATCCCAGAAGTGGTTGAAGCCGAGCACGTCGCGGTACCAGTTCACGACCGGCAGCATCGTGTACGCGTTCGAGGTCACGTGGTCGATCGTGGCGAAGCCGTGCGGGTTGTCCTTGGGCCTACCGTCGCCCGTCGTCTCGAAATCGGGCGCGAAGCGGGGATAGTCGCCCTGCCTCTCGATGAAGCGGAACGTCACGTCGTCGAGCGGGGTCGCGATGTTGAACGTGCGGAAGCGGCCGTTGTCGGACTCGTCGGTCTGGATGTCCGAGAGGAACGTGCCGCCCCGCTTCTCGAGAAAGCTCCAGGTGCTCTCGATGTCTTTCACGCGGAACGCCAGGGAGGAGATGCCGTCGGGGTGGATCTTCAGGAAGCGCGAGGCCCGCGACGAGGCGGAGACCGGGCTCGACACGAGGACGCGGATCCGGCCCGCGCCGAACACGATGGAGGCCTCCCCGCCCTTCTCGATCTTCTTCTCGGAAGCCCGCGCGACTTCCGAGAACCCCAGCATCTCGGTGTAGAAGCGCGAGGAGCGCTCCAGGTTCGAGACGATGAAATGGAACGAGTCGTAGCCGATGATTCCGAGAGATTCCGTCATAATCGGCGAGTTTAGAACGTGCAGGAAGACCGCGAAAGCTCGGCCCGAGCGCTGATCCACGACTGGAACTCCGAAGGCGGCGGGCGCGTTCCG
>CAZXSG010000657.1:0-3491 GCA_964643185.1 uncultured Holophagales bacterium | reverse complement strand
GGATCCGAACGGCTCCACACCACGGAGACGTTCGATGCGGAAGCCCGGCTGCTCGCGTTCGTACCGGCGGCCGATCCCGCGAGGTTGCTCCCTTGCTGGCCGCTTCCCCGGACCTCGACGGGTACCCATCCCTTCTACGTGCTGGACGGGGAGAATCAGCTGTTCCGGTTCGAGGCCGGCGTCGCACCCATCCTCGAGGCAATGAACGTCGCGGCGGCCGCGCCCACGAGACGCGGGATCCGCTACCTCGGCCAGCGATTCGGACCGACGCTCAAGCAAGACAGCTCTCTCGAGCAGGTGGACGAGGGGAGTGCCCGAACGACCGTGGTCGTCAAACGCGGAGGGAAGGCCGCGTTCTTCGGCCACGAACGGCAGCCCGCCGATCTCGTCGCGTACCAGGAGGCGGCTCACGCGTGGTGCGTGAGGTCACCCCGGGGCAACTGGACACTGACCGTGACGACGGGTGAGGTCGTGGGTGTGACGAGCCTCGATCATCGTCCCGGGCTCGTGGTGAAGGAGCCGGATGACCGGACGCTGAGCTTCGCGCCTTCGAGTCTCGTGCGCGAGACGCTGCTCGAGTCCGAGGTTGGGATCCAGGAGGTCGAGCTGAGCCCGGTTTCCCCGCACCTCGCCTACCGCGACCTGCATGGAGACCTCGGAATCTTCTCGCTGCGCACGCGAGAGCTGATCTTTCGGACGCCGAGGCCATGACGCGCGTCAGGCCGGGCCGGCTCGCCCACCAGGGCGTCGTCCGTGCGAGCGGCACGGCCGTCGACCTGACGCTCGTGCGCGAGCCCGAGGCCCGGCGGAGGATCCTCGCGGCGTGGTCGTCCGGCACCACCGTGTTGCGCACGGGGAACGTGCTCGTCGCACTGTTCCCCGAACCCCGGCGAGTCCAGGTGGAGCGCGCTCCCGGCGCGCCGCTCGTTCTCCACGCGGGGGCCTTCCTCTCGGCGCCACTGACGAAGAAGGAGATCTCGACACTCGCGCCCCCTCCGGGCTCACTGGTGCTCGTGCGGGCTGGCCTGGCCGAGGTCGCGGCCGGTCCATTCGAATCCGTCGATCCCGCGGACTGGATCGATGTGTCTGGCGTGGACTTCCTGAAGGTGACCTCCCTGGGCGCGCCGCCGGGCCGCCCCGTTTTCGCGCCGGAGGCGCGCGCGATCGACCTGCGGGGTGAGCTCGGCGGAATCCCCGCAGCGTCCTCCGATCTCGCCGGAGTCGTTGCCGCGCTTCGGGCGCGAAAGGGCCCGGTTCCGGGAGAAGCGCCGGGATTCGGCTCGCGCCTGCGCGGAGCCTTCGCCTCGACGGTCATGACGATCGCCGGCCTCTTCGATCGATGGTTCGCACCGAGGCCTGACGGGAAGGGTGAAGGGCTACGGCCACAGGCACGGCCTTCGCCGATCTCGGCCTTCCTGAGGCGACTTGCCGCGCGGTTCCTCGTGGTCTCGAAGCTCGCGCACTTCGTGGGCCGCAAGCACGCCGAGTACATCGGGAAGATGATGGACATGTTCGAGCGAGGCGACACGCTCGACGCCCTTCGCCACGCGATTCCGCTCAGCTCGATGCCGGGGGCAGACGGAGGTCCCCTGTTCGGGGCGCCGGCTCCGCGCTCGCGTCTCGACTTCTCGCTCTTCGGCTCTTCGGGCGGCGCTCCTTCGGTGATCCTCGAAGGCGACCTCTTCGCGAGTCTCAGGAAGCTCTATCGCTCCGCGTTCCAGAGGCTCGAGGCCATGGGCCGGATCGACGAAGCCGTCTTCGTCCTGGTGGAGCTCCTCGAGGCCAGCGAGGAGGCGGTCTCGTTTCTCGAGCGGCACGGGAGGCTGAAGCTCGCGGCCGAGCTGGCCGAGGCCCGGCAGCTCGCACCCGGGCTCGTCGTGCGGCAATGGTTCGTCGCCGGCGACGTGGAGCGGGCCGTCCGCATCGCGAGGCGGCACAGCGCGTTTGCCGATGCGCTCTCGCGCCTCGAGAACTCGAAGCCGGACAGCCCAGAGCTCACGAGGACGCTGAGGCTCCTCTGGGCCGATGCGCTCGCCGAGGGCGGCAACTGGGGCGCAGCCGTGGAAACGGCCTGGCAGATTCCCGAGGCGCGTCGCCTCGTGAGGACCTGGATCGAGCGGGGCCTGGCGCTGGAGGGACCGTCGGCCGGGCGGCTTCTCGCGCGGCAGCTGGCGCTCTTTCCGGAGTCGTTCGCGAGCGTTCGTGACACCGCGGTGGGCCTTCTTTCGGAACGGGGCCCGGAGGGCGCGCGGACGCGGCTCGCATTCACGAAGGCTCTGCTCGAAGCGCCGTCGACACCCGAGTCGAGGGCCCTCGCGCGTCCCTCCGCCCGGGCGCTCCTCCGCGACGCTGCCGTACTGTCCGAAGTGGCGCACACCGACCTCGCGAAGATCGTCGACTACGCACAGGACCGCGCGCTTCGAACGGACATGCCGGAGCTGCCGAAGTGGAAGGGCGCGTCGGCGGATCCCGTCAATCTCCGGATCGCGCCCTCGGATCGGGGAAGGACCCCCGTTCACGATGCGGTCTTCCTGGCCTCGGGAAAGACGCTCGCCGCCCTCGGGGAATCGGGCGTGCGGCTCCTCTCGCGTGAAGGACGCGAGCTCGCGCCCTTCGACGTCCCGGCGACCCGGCTCGTCATCTCCGATTCGGGAGCCTCCGCGCTCGCACTGGCGCCTCGCGGCGACGTATGGCGTATCTCGCGCATCGATCTCGCGACCCGCCTGGCGGACTCCTGGTGCGACGCCCGGCTGACCGCGTTCGCGGAGGACTTCGACGGCTCGCTCTGGTTCGCGGCCGACGGCGACGAGCTGCTGCTCCTGGACACGCGGGCGAAGAGGCTCGAGTCCTTCTGGCACACGACGGACGTGGGCCGCCGCATCCTCTCGATCAGCCGCTCGCCTTCGCGCTGCCGCGTGCTCACGGAAGCCCCGGCGGTTCACGAGTGGATCTACGAGTTGCCTGCGATCACGCTCCGGAGCCGCGATCCGCTGCCCGCGCTGCCGGAGGGACATCTGCCCGTGGCCGCGCTTTCCGAGCAGTTCCAGGTGGTCTGCTTCGGTGAGGACGGCCATTGGTGCGTCCGCGCAACGTGGCGCGCGACCGGAAACGAGGTCGCGCGGATCGAGCTCGGTGGCGTGGAGAGCGCGCAAAGCGCGGGCGTGAGGCTGTCGGATGGCGTCCTCACTGTCTGCGACCTCCGGGGCCGCATCGTCGTGGTCGATCTCGTCGAGCGGCGCGTCGTGCGCGACCTCCGCGTCTGACGCCGCGGGCGTCAGCCCTGGCCTCGAATTCCGCGCCAGACCCTCTCGACGAGGACGCGGATGCCGGCCTTCCAGGCCTTTCGAGCGTCGGGACCGTCGTCCCATACGCCGTTCAGGTGATCCTCGAGCTCCACGGCGTCCTGGGTTTGCTCGAGGGTGAGGCCCAGCCGGAGCTTCTCCTCGACGCGCGCGGTGGCGGCTTCGAGCAGCGCGCGCACCTTTCGCGTG
>CAZXSG010000656.1:0-3503 GCA_964643185.1 uncultured Holophagales bacterium | reverse complement strand
GACCTCCACGGGCTATCAGTGGAAGCCGTTCGACAGCATTTCCGACGACGACCGCGACCTCAGCTACTTCATGTTCAACCTGGGCGGCGGCTACCAGCTCACGAACGATCTGTACGGCTCGCTCATGTACGCGCACTACAAGGCGGACCTGCAGGACGGCAACTCGGCGTTCCAGGCGTACCGTCTGCATGAGCTGGCGTCCGGCGACCACAGCAAGAACCAGCTCGTGCTGAAGTTCCGTTACACGCTGGGCGGCGTTTCCGAGTGCGGCTTCGAGTACCAGCACAACTGGGGCACGTTCACGCCCGGCTTCGGCGGCGGCTACGTGACGCAGTACGCGTCGGCCGAGACCGCCGCCAACGTGGGTGTGCCCGTCGGCGGGCCGGGCTTCGCCGGCCGCTTCGGCGGCTGGAACAGCCTTCTCCAGCGGGACTTCACGCAGAACCGGCTCAAGGCGTTCATCAAAGTCCAGTTCTGACTTTTTTCTCGGGGTTTCTCGATCCCCCGAACCCCCACCAGGGAAATCGCTCTCGTTTTCGGGCCCGGGATGATGCATCCCGGGCCTTTCCCTTTGGTGCCGTCCGTCGCATCATCGGCGCATGAGATCCCTCGCGACGACAGCCCTTCTTCTCACGTCCCTGGCCTCCGCTCCGTCTGTCACGGGAGCGGACAAAGCCCCGGTCTTCACACTGACCGATCCCCGCGGGGACGACAACGGGGACGGCTCGCTTCTCTACCCGCGCCGTGACGACTACCGGCCCGGCGTTTTCGACCTCCTGTCGCTCGAGGCGTTCGCCGAGAAGGACGGCACGACGTTCGTCGCGACGTTCGCGGAGAAGGTGACGCCGGCGGACCGGCGCGTCATCGACCGCGGGGGCATGACGCTCGACCGCATCGCGCGGAACGGCTTCTACCAATTCAACATCGACGTCTACATCGACACCGACCGCAAGGACGGCTCCGGCCGGCGGGCGCTGCTCCCGGGGCGTGGCGCCGAGGTGGTGTCCGCTGGAGGCTGGGAGAAGGCGATCTGTCTGACGCCGCAGCCCGCGGAGACCGCGCAGGAGCTCAAACGCATCCTCAGGAGCTTCGCCAAGGACGAGATCCGGGCCGAGAAGGGCCGGGTGGACGACGTGGACGTCGCGCGGGCGAAGGAGGAGATCGACCGGGATCTGGCCGCGAAAGTCTTCTTCCCCACGCGCGTTCGGGTCGCGGGGCCGACGATCCGGTTCTTCGTGCCGGAGTCGTTCCTGGGCGGGCCCGCGCAGGCGTCCTGGGGCTACCTCGTCGCGGTGAGCGCGGCCGACGTGGAAAAGAAGGTCGACCTCGGTGGGCTGATCGGCGTCACGAAGGACAAGCCTGAACGGCTGTCGATCCTGCCGGTCGGTGGTGGCTCCTGGGAGGACCGGCTGGGCACGAAGCGCGACGAGGTGGACGCTCCGCCACCGCTCGTGGACATCCTCGTGCCGCGCGGAGCGAAGCAGGACGCGCTGCTCGCGACGCCGGGCCGGGGTGAGGTCGTGAAGCTCCCGGTCGTCGTCCCCGGGGAGCGGTGAGCGGATGGGCGATTCGAATTTGGTCGGAGCTCAACCCCAAGGCCAGCCGTCGTCACCATTCGCGTTTTGACTCTGCGACCCACTCAGCTGCCATGCTCCTCGATGCTTCGGTGGGGCCCGACAGAGCGGTCGCTTCCAAAAGGGTCATCGCTCGGGGCATCCTGTGGTTGACGACCAACTCGCCCGCGGCTTCCAGAAAAGCCGGAGAGTCCGGCCGCCATGCGCTGATCAGCCAATCCTCGATGCTTGTGGCCACGGTCTCTGAGAAGCCGCGGTACATCTCGGTCTGGCGAGCAAGTAGTTCGACGAACGCACTCGCGCCCGCAAGGGCACTCTCGTGAGGTGCGAGGGACGCGGCCTCTAACGATTCTCGGAGAGCCTGATCCAATTGCTCCTGAGTCATGAGTGTCGGCAGAGACTCGACATCCTCCAGGTTCACGACGAGCCTCAAGCTGTAGGCTTCATTCGTTCATGGTCTCTTGGTTCGCGAGGACCAATAGACGCGCCGCTTGTGGTGTGCCACGGCGAGGACGCGAAGGCTCTCGGGCTCGACGATGTAAATGAGGCTGTACGGGAAAGTGTTCAGGACTTTTCGCCGCGCGCCTGAGACCTTTCGTATGACGCGGGCGGATTCAGGGTTCTGCGCGATGAAGGCGATGCCCCGCGCGACCTCCGCCTGAAATCGCCGGCTCAGTTCCGGAGAGATACCTGCGTAGTACCCCGCCGCTTCGTTGTAGTCCGCTTCGGCTTCGGCGTGGAAGCGGACCTCAAGGCCAGCGCGCCCGGACACGAGCAAGGACCTCCTCAGCGGGGCTGTCCTGGGCTCGGCCTCCGAGGAGGTCTTCGTAGCGTCGCTCGGCTTCCGCTCCCCACTCCTGCTCCCACTCGGCATCCGAGATGCTCTCGCCGTCCATGAGCTCGAGTTGCTCCCTTATGTGCTGGCGGTCCCCGGGCTCGAGGGCCTTGACGGCAGCGAGGATCTCTTCGACGGTCCCCATCATGCCGGCAGTTTAGCCGTCACGAGCCCGCGTGTCGTGCCCAACGCGCGACGCACCGTGCGCTCGAGGCGCGAACGGCCTCCGCGCGGTGGCCGGCCTGAGCTCATCGTGGTCTTGGGAGGTCGCGGCGGGGAACGGCCGGTCCTAGCGTCCGCGCAGCTTCCAGAAGAGCTGGGCGAGACGGTTGCGGGACCGCCGATCGGCACGCCCCCGCAGCATGAAGTGCCGCACCGCCCGCGAGGGCGAGACGCGACCGGCGGTGCGCTCCCTCAAGTAGTGGAGATGCTCCATCACGGCGAGGTAGAGATCCGTCTCGGTTTGCCCAGGAAAATCCTCGAGAAGCCCGCTCTCGCGGATCAACGCCGCGGTGGGCCGGTAGACCCTCTCGCACCACGAGGCCGCGGCGTCCTGTCCACAGACGTCCTGCCCCGTCTCCAACCCCCGAAAGTAGCCGTGGACGGCGATGTGATCGAGAAGGCGCTCGTACGACAGCGCTTCCGTGGCCTCGAGAGGTGCGCCCGCATCGGGCACGAGGCCCGTGATTTCCAGGAAACTCGCGCGGGCGGCCTTGAGGACCACCTCTTCCAGCGACTCGGTTCCCGACAGCACCACGGGCGTCGCGAACTCCCGCACGTGCGCCTCGATGGATTCGGCGCCCTCGGCGCGGGCCACAGACACGCGGTGATGCCCGTCGAGGACGAAGTACACGCCCCCAGCCGCATAGAGCTCGACGGGCGGGAAGCCCTTTTCGTCCACGAGGCCCTGGACGTCCTCCCACCTCTCGCGCGACGCGCGCTCGCGCGGGAGAAACGCGCGATTGAATTCCGGTCCGCGGCCCACCGAACCCACGATCGACGCCAGCGGCACCTCGACGATGCCCCGGTCGACGACCCGCGACAGATTCAATCGCTTGCGAACCTCCTCGAACGGCAGGAGGCTCGACGTGTCT
>CAZXSG010000655.1:0-3503 GCA_964643185.1 uncultured Holophagales bacterium | reverse complement strand
CCCCGCGGGCGTGGGCGCAGTCCACGTGGATCATCGACCTGGGCCCCGGCGCCGGACACGCCGGCGGCCGCGTCGTCTTCGAGGGCACGCCCAAAGCCCTCGTCGCGGCCCGCAAGACGCTCACCGGCAAGCACCTCGCGGAGTACGTCGGCGGCTAGCCGAGGCTTCGACGTGCGCCGGAACCGGCTACTCCGGCTCGCTCCGGTCGAACTCGAGGAACACCGCGTCCGCGGCGGCGACCAGCGCTTCTTCGTCCGGAGCCCCATATCCCGATGCGAGCTCGCCACCGGACGGATCGAGAGGAATCGTGGCGCCGGACCGATGCTCAGCCAGTGCTGCGTCGGCCATCTGTTGGAGGGACGGGTGGCTTCGTGCAAACGAGCTGTCCCACGCGGCCCCGGCGCGGATCTCCGCCAGGAGCCACTTGGCGACGAGGTCCTGCTCGGATTCCGGGAGTTCCTGGGCTGCGGCAAAGGCCTGCTGGAGGAGGGCCGTCATCGCCGCGATTTTAGCGCGGCGACTTCGGGACCGTCGCGGCTGGTTCTGGGGGACGCTTACGCGACGAGGACCGTGTGGAGAGGTTCGCCATCCTCGAGCAGCATGGCCACGACCTCACGCAGGTTCTGGTCGAACTCATCGAGCGTAGCGCCCTGGGAGTGCGCGCCCGGGAAACCCGGAACGTAACCTACGTAGAGGCCCGTGTCGGGACATTTCTCGATGACGGCGTTGAATGAGCGCATCCCTCTCCCTCGTTAGGCCGCCGCGCTCGGATCTCTCGCAAAGACTGCTACCGGGACCGACCGCGGCAAAGCAACGCTCCGGCGATGTGCTTTGATGCGCGAGACCTCGTGGAGCGTGTCGGCCGTGAAGTAGCTCTCGCCGCAAGTGGGGCAGGAGAACATTGGAATGTTCTCGATAATCAGCAGATTGGCGCCACGTCCATAGCTTCTGGTTACGTGCCGCAAGGATACGCTCAGACTCGCGCAAAAGGCGCAGGTTTCACTCGAGGAAGACCGTGATGAAGACCGCGCGCCCAACGGTGTCGAACTTCGCGACGACGCACGCGAGAGCGTTCGTGAGGGTGATGCCTCGGATGAGGTACTTTTGCTCGCGCGTTCTCTGGTCGGTTTGGCATTCGATGATTTCGCCCGTGAGGACGATGCTTTCGAGGTCGAGGATTTCGAGTTTGTCATCTTCAAGCTCCTCGGTGGCATGGGAGGAGACCACATATCGACGCTGCCGGACGAGGTCGCAGAATCGCGTCAGGGTCCGGTCAGCCAAGCGACCTGATCCTACCCTACCTTCGTCGGCCTAACGTCGAGTCGTCACGGCCATCGACGCCGCCTTCGGTCTCCGCGGACGGAGCCGTTTCCTCGTGGAACGCGTTGTCAGGTGGCGCCGCTGCGTTGCCGCCCCTGATATCGCTTCAGCAGGCGGTTCGTCGCCTCGACGCTGAACCCGTCTGGATCGAAGGGCCCGCCGTACCACCGGAGCAGCTCCTTGTGCTCGGAGCGCTTGCGGTCCCCAATGGCCTCGAGGAATTCGTAGAAACCGTGCGCGCCTCCGCAATCCTCGGGTGGACACCGCCGCTCCCCCGCCACGCACGACGGGACCGGCACATCCTCGCGAGCCGGCTCGATGGCGTCGAGACGGACCTCATGCTCCTAACCGTCCCCGAAGTCGTACTCGTAGACGAGCAGCTCGCCCGGGAAGTGAAGGAGCTGATTCAGCTTCACCCGCTTCCCGCTGTGTACCGCCTAACGATACGAGTTCGGCGGCGAAGGAAGCGAGTCCGCTGCAACGCGTTGTCAGGCCGCGCTCGGAGAAAGCGCCAGGACAAATCGAAGACCGTCGTCCACACGTGACATAGCGCCCCGTGGTACGCGACCCACCCGTTGACGAAGGAAGCCGCGATCCGCAGTGATGACCTGCGATACGTTGGCTACCGAAGCCTGCTCGAGGCCTGATTCGCGGGGACTGAGAAGCACGTTACCAGGGCTTTCGGCAAGCCTGATGTTGGTAGTGAGCACGACCGCAATTACTGTGGCGATTCGACTTTGGTTGAAAGCGTCCGCCTGCACGATGAGGATCGGGCGGGTACCGCCCGGTGTCGACGCGACCGGATCCGGCAGGTCCGCCCACCAGATGTCGCCTCGCCCTATTTCCACTCGTCCTTCGTGATGGATCGAGCCTGGATGCTCTGAAGGACCGGATCGAGAGCCGACGATTCGGTGGCGTAAACCTCGTTGAGCTTGGCAATGATCGCGTCCTGGTCGTGGCGCTGGACGAAGCTCTCGACGGCGACGGCATAGAGGCGGCTGCGGGACATCTTGAGCTTGCGCGCCAGCCGATCTGCCGACTTGAAGATTGGATCCGGGATCGAGACTGCGGTCTTCACACCCGGAGTATACCCGGGTCACACCCAAGGCCAAGCGGCCTAACGTCGAGTAGGCTGAGCGGAGCGTTACAGGACCCGGACGACGACCAGCGTGACGTCGTCGGTCTGCGCCGCGCCGGCCCGGAACGCCGCGAGGTCGCGCAGTATCGCGTCTCTCACCGCATCGGCGGGCGCCGCGGCCATCTGCGCCGCGACGTGCCGGAGCAGACGGTCCAGCCCGTAGATCTCGCCGGCCGGGTTCTGCGCCTCCCACGCGCCGTCGCTGTGGAGCACCAGGAGGTCCCCGGGCCCGAGCGAGAACCTGCGGCTCTGGATATCCTGTGAGAGCCGGGTGCCCAGAGGTGTCGAGAACAGCTCGATGAGCTCGGCCGGGGCTCCGGCCCTTCGCAAAATGACGGGCGGATGCCCCGCGTTCGCGAGCGTGGCCTCGCGGCCCTCTTCGTCGATGAGGAGGATGACGGCGGTGACGAGGAGCCGGCTGCGCGTCGTCTGCGTGACCACACTGTGCAGACGGCGCAGCACGGCGGCCGGATCGTGCAGCTCGGGCCTGAGGAGCGTGAGCGCTCCGCGCATCGCCGCGAGCATGAGACCCGAGGCGAGGCCGTGGCCGGCGACGTCTGTCTGCACGATCGCGACGCCGCCCTTCTCGTCGGGGAGGAAGTCGTAGTAGTCACCACCGACCTCTGTGGCCGGCAGCGAGATGCCCGAAAGGTCGAGGCAACGCAGCCGCGGCGGCGCCTCGGGCAGCATGCTGAGCTGCAGCTCGCGCCCCACGCGCAGCTCCTCGCGCATGCGGATCTGCTCCATCGCGCCTGCCTTGGCCTTCTGCCAGCTCGCCAGGAACTGTTTGCGCGAGATGCGCGTCCATACGACGGACACCCCGAACGCGATGGCGTTGAGGAACGCGGTGGCGATGAAGCCCCCGACGGTGGGCTGCTTCGAGCCGGTGAGGTCTCCCGCGAAGAACGCCCCTACGGCGAGGGTGAACAGGAGAAGCGTGTGGAGGAGCAGCAGCTCGGACGTCTGGAGCCTCAGCCCCACGATGAGCCACGCAAACAGCATGGGCCAGAGGAACCAGGAGTCGCCGCTGAACGAGAAGATGAGC
>CAZXSG010000654.1:0-3508 GCA_964643185.1 uncultured Holophagales bacterium | reverse complement strand
GGCCGGCGTGGCGGCGGGCGGAACGCTGGAGGTGACCGCCGCCCCGGCGGTCGCGCGAACGTTCAACCCGACCCCCGACACCTCGTTGGGCGGCACGTTCGGCGTGGCGTATCCTGCCGTGCCGGCGGAGCAGCGCGCCCGGCGCTCGGCGCTCGTCTTCGGGCTCCGGCACGACGACAGCGTCCGCTCGAACCTCGCGCTCGCCGACGCGCGGGCGGAGACGGCGACGCGCGAGTACGTGATCGACGTCTACGACGGAGACCACGCCTCCGAGAATCCAGCCTTCACACTGCGGCGTTCGCTTCAGGGCGGCGACTGGATCCAGGTCGACGCGATCCTCCGCGCGGGGCCCGAGCCGCTCCGAACCGGCTGGGCGCGCGTGCGCGTGGAGGGTGCCGCTTCCACGTTCGTGACCTACGGCGTCGTGAACGACGGACCGGAGCCGGGGAAGGGAACGTCGGACGGCTCCTACCTGCCCATGAACGTCGAGGATTAGCCGCTGGGCTATCCTTCCCTCGACTCGGGCCGGACAGGCGATCGCTCCGCGACGGCATTTTCGCTTTCGCGGGGAGGAAAGTCCGGACTTCAGCGATGCGGCGTGCCGGAGAAATTCCGGTCGGGGTAACCCGAAGGAAAGTGGCACAGAAAATACACCGCCTGTCGGCCGCGAGGCCTTCCGGTAAGGGTGAAAAGGTGCGGTAAGAGCGCACCGCGTTCCTGGCAACGGGAATGGCAGGCAAAACCCCACGCGAAGCAAGGCCAAATAGGGGGGCGACAAGGGATGCTCGCTCCCGCGGTCGCAAGACCGGCGCTCCCGGGTAGGCTGCTTGCGCCCGCTCGAGAGAGAGGGCCTGAGAGGAATGATCGCCAGCCGTGAGGCGCGAGCCGAGCGGTCACAGAATCCGGCTTATCGTCCGGCCCGAGTCACTTTCCCTGGGAAGACCCACCTCAGATGCCCGACATCATTGACGGCAACAACCTCCTCGGACGCCTCGGCGGAGGCACGAAGGAAGGCCTCCTGGCCGAGCTCACCGAGTGGGCCCGGCGGCGCCGTACCCGGTTGACGGTCGTGTTCGACGGGCCTCCCGGCGGCGGACGCCCTAAGGTGCAGAGCCTCGGCGACGTCACGGTGGTTCACGCGGCGCCGCTCACCGCCGACGACGAGATCGTGAGACGCATCCGCGAGGCCCGCGATCCCAAGGGTTTCACCGTGGTCACCGACGACCGCGTGCTCTGCTCGCTCGTGAAGGCCACGGGAGCGCGCACCGTGGGTGTGGGGGAGTTCTCGCAGAAGGCCGAGAAGAGCCTGGCGCCGCGCCCCGAGGCCGCCGCGCCCGCGAAGGCGTCGCCCGGTCCGGTGAACATGAAGGACTGGGAGCGCTGGTTCCAGGATCCCGGGAACCGTCTCAAGTGACGATCTCGCAGGCGGTCGATGCGCTTCGCCGGGGCGAGGTGATCGGGCTCCCCACGGAAACGGTGTACGGGCTGGCAGCCGATGCTTCGAATCCCGAGGCCGTGAGGCGCATCTTCGAGCTGAAGGGCCGTCCCGCGGACCATCCCGTGATCGTGCACCTGGCCGATGCGGATGAGCTCGCGGCGTGGGCCGTCGAGGTCCGGGAGGCCGCGCACCGTCTCGCGGCCGCGTTCTGGCCGGGCCCGCTCACGCTGATCCTCCGCAGGGCTCCCCACGTCCTGGATCTCGTGACGGGAGGTCAGGACACCGTGGGGATCCGCGTGCCCCGGCACCCGGTCGCGCAGGAGGTTCTCCTCGCGTTCGGGGGCGCGCTCGCCGCCCCGTCGGCGAACCGCTTCGGCCGCGTGAGCCCCACGCGCAGAGCGCACGTGATCGCCGAGTTCGGTGACGCGCTCCCGATCGTGCTCGAGGGCGGGGACTGCGAGGTGGGCCTCGAGTCCACCATCGTGGATCTCTCGCGGGAAGGCGACGCCCGCATCCTGAGGCCCGGTGTACTCGGACGCGCCGCTCTCGAGAGCATCCTCGGTCCGATGACTTCCGGGGTCACGCCCGAGAGCCCGCGCGCCGCCGGGACACTCGCCTCGCACTACGCGCCGTCGACGCCGGTCGAGCTCGTCGGCGCGCTGGATCCGGATCGGGAGAATGTGAGGGTTCTCACGCTCGGGCCGGTTCCCGCCGGGTTCACCGGTATTTCGCTCGGCCGGGACCCGGGAGCCTACGGAAAGGCGCTCTACGCGGCGCTCCGGGAGCTCGACGCCGAGGGCGCCGACGCGCTCCTCGTGGAGGCGCCCCCCGCGGAACCCGCATGGGAAGCGGTGCGCGACCGCCTGACACGAGCTGCGACGCGATAGACCTGCGGGCCTTATCCTGCGCGAAACATGATCGTCCTTCCGCGCCTTCGCCCCGGCGACCTCGTGGGCGTGGCGTCCCTCTCGGGGCCCGTCGACCCGGCGGCCCTCGCCATCGGAGAGGCCCGCCTCGTCAAGATGGGATATCGGGTTCGGCTCGCCCCGAACCTCACGTCCTGGGAGGGCACTCTGGGTCTCGCTGGCAGCGACGCCGAGCGGCTCCGGGCCTACCGCGAGCTCCTCCACGACGAGGCCGTGAACGCCATCGTGTTCGCCCGCGGAGGCTACGGCTGCCGGCGGGCGCTGGTGGATCTCGACCCCGCGGAGCTTCGCGCTCACCCGAAGATCCACTGCGGCTTCTCGGACCTCACGGTCCTCTCGGCCGTGCTGTTGCGCGAGGGGATCCCGTCGTTCCACGGCCCCATGGTCGCGGCGGAACTGGCCCGCAACGAACGGGAGCCGATCACGGAAGCGTTCTTTCCATCGGCCCTCGAAGGCCGCGGACCGCGGGAGATCGCGTTCGGCGAGGACGCCGTGCTCGTGCCGGGAAACGCCTCGGGACGCCTCGTCGGGGGGTGCCTTTCCATCCTCGCCGGGCTCGTGGGAGGGCCCGACGAATTCGACTACGACGACGCGATTCTCTTCTTCGAGGACATTGCCGAAGAGGCCTATCGGATCGACCGGATGCTCGAGACGCTGATTCGCGCGGGCCGATTCGCTAAACTTCGGGGTATCTTGATCGGAGCGCTCACCGCGATCACGTTTCGAGGCGTCGAAGACGAGCCTCGCCTCAGGCGGGTTCTGGAGGACCGGCTGACCCCGCTCGGCATCCCGGTCGCGATGGGATTGCCCGCGGGACATCGGGGTCCGAATGCCGCGCTGCCCGTGGGGGCCCGGGTAACCTGGGACGGGGGCGCACGCGTCCTCCGCTTCGAAGAGGAGATCGTTGCGTGAAAGTGGTTCTGAAGGCGGGCGGGTCCAGCGGCTTCGAGGACTACATCCTGCGGATCCCCGCGGGCGGTCTCATCTTCGACGAGGGTGAAGTCGGCACGGAGATGTTTGTCATTCAGTCTGGCTCAGTCGAGATAAATAAGAAGGCCACGCAAACCGAGAAGCTCCTCGCGACGCACGAGAAGGGCGGTATCTTCGGCGAGACGTCGATCCTCCTGAAGCCGCCTCGCAAGTC
>CAZXSG010000653.1:0-3509 GCA_964643185.1 uncultured Holophagales bacterium | reverse complement strand
GCCCGGGCGGGCGGCTCCCCGCGGGCCCGTGGCCCGGGCCAAGGGCGAGGGCCCGGGCCCTCGGCACGCGTCGACGGCCGCGGAGACCGTGGACTTGCAACTGGGCCGGGGGGGTCGAGTGGGGGTGCGTGTCTGTGGCTCTTCGGCGGAGGTCCGGAGTGGACAGGCCGTCGCTCGGCGTGGGCAATTCTCCGGCTCCATCCTGTCGCAGACGACGCCAGGACTCTTCGTGGGAGAGAGCATGGAGCCCGGACCGACCACGGTGTTCTGGCAGCTGAAGCTGGCGACACCCGGCGGCTACTCCCTCATCTCCAAGACCCAGGACGAGCGAACCGTCACGGTCGAAGCCGGAAAGACGGCCACGGCTTCCTTCGGCTGCGACGGCGTCGTCGTATCGGGCACGATGACGCTCCAGGGCGTTCCCCTCGGCGGGATCACGTTCGTCCTCGAAGGTCCCGCCAAGGCGATCGGCGTCACCGAGGCCGACGGACGGTTCCAGGTGCGCGTGCCCGTGGAGGGACGCTTCGTTCCCGAGATCTTCGGGCGCAAGCCGCCCCCGGGAAAGCGCTTCACGGCCGGAGACTGTGACGTGCGCGCCCCGGCCGCGAGCTGCCGGTTCGACTTCACCACTGTGGATGTGGAGCCGCCCAAGAAGGGGTAGCGCTCAGGAAAAGCGGGGCCGTTCGGGGCGCGGGTCCGAGGACTTCCGGAAGAGGAGCGCCGAGCCCCACTTCAGGAGCGCGAACAAAAACGCGCCGATGCCCACGAGCAGGAAGATCGAGCCGCCGAAGAAGACGCCGATGAACGTCTTGTGGATCGCGAGCAGGATCCCGAACGTCACGCCGATCAGCGTCATGAGGCCCGCGAGCCGGTCGAAGCCGGGCAGGGCGTCGAATGACACCACCCGCGCGATGAGGATGAGCGTGAGGATCATCGAGAGGATCGGTCCGAACGAGACGAGGAGATCCGCGTCCAGCAGGCTCTCGCGCGTGAAGAACATGCGGTACGCCGTCACCACGGAGGCTCCCATGCCCGGCACGGCGGCGGCGTACACGAGGAACGAGTAGACGTACTTCCAGGGCGCCTCGCGGCCCCTTCCCGCGCCATGGAGGAAGGGGACGAGGAACGCGAGAACGGGCGGCAGGAGCACGAGCCCCCCGACGATCGCGGGATGCAGCGACAGGAAGTCGAGGAGCTGCCGGGCCGTCATGGACTTTCGGGAATCCTACTCTCCCATTCGCCCGCCAGGAGCCCCATTCGGACCATGTCGCGGAACGTGCCGCGGAGCCGGTACTCCTCGCGGAGCACGCCCTCCTCCCGGAAGCCCAGCTTTCCGTAGAGAGCGCGGCCCTTCTCGTTCGTGGTGAAGACGTTGAGGTACACCTTGTGGAGGCCGAGCGCTCCGAACGCCGCCGAAAGGAGCGCCGAGAGGGCCTCCTGCGCGATGCCGCGCCCCCAGGCCGGCTCTCCGAGGATGATGCCGAGGCGGGCGTTGAGATTCACGGAATCCCACTCGTGGAGACCACAGTTGCCCGCGTAGCGGGGCCCGTCCTTCTCGAAGATCGCGAGCAGCAGATCGGCCGGGCTCTCCCGCTTCGCTCGGGCGTACGTCCGGATCCTCTCCTCCGTCGGCTCCGTCTCGAAGAAGCTGAAGTTCGCGACGACGTGCGGGTCCCGCGCCCAGGTGAGGACGTGGGGGGCGTCCTCCTCGGTCAGCGGACGGAGAAGCAGCCGGGGCGTCTCGAGCGAGAGGTCGTCGCGGATCACGGCTCCACTCTGAACGAGTCGGGCAGAAAAGAAAAACGGCGCCGCCGTGAAGCACCGCCGAAGTTCTCCGGTGGGGGGTCTGGGGGGATCGAGAAACCCCCAGGATCAAGTCCAGCGCGCCGGAGGCGTTTCCCGGCCCGGAGGGCTGATTAAGGATTGGTCACGTTGATGCCGTCGATCATGAAGTCCGTGGGGTTCGAGCTGTCGTTCGTGGCGTGGAAGCGCAGGCGGATCGTCTGTCCCTTCCAGGTGTTGAGCGACAGGAGCGTCCTCTGGGTCCAGGCCGAGTTGGCGTTCTTGTTGGAGAACGTCACGAGCGTGCCGAGACGCGTGGTGCCGGTCGAGTTGTAGACGTCGAGGTAGAAGTTGTCGTAGGCCGTCGTGGTGCCGTCGGTCGTGATGATGCGGTACCAGAAGCTGAGGTTCACGTTGCCAGAGACGTTGGGCACGGTGAAGTTCTGGTAGAGGTAGTCGTCGCCGCTGTCGTAGCCCGCCATCCAGGCCATCTTCGTGCCGGCCTGCGGGTTCACGGTGGTGTTGTTCGAAGCGGTGCCCGAGCCCACGATCTGCTCGTAGGTGCCCGTCTGCGTCCAGTTGGTCGAGCCGCTCTCGAAGCCCGGGTTCAGGACGGGGTTCGTGAACGTCGTGGTGGCCTTGGTGACGGTGATGGTCGAGGACGTCCGCACGTTGCCGCAGGCATCGGTGGCCGTGGCGACGAGGGTGTGCGAGGAGCCGGCCGTGAGGGCGGTGGTGTTCCAGGAGTAGGTGAGGGAGCCCGTCGTCGAGGTCGCGACCTGCGTGCCGTCGACGCGAAGGGTCATGCCGGTGACGGCGACGTTGTCGGTGCCGGCCACGGTGACGCTCACGGTGCCTGTCACGGTGGCGCCGTTCGCGGGCGCGGTGACGCTCACGTTGGGTAGCGTCGTGTCGGTGCAGCTCGAGCCGATGGTGACCGTCTTGGTCGTCGACGTGCGCGTGTTGCCGCAGGCGTCGGTGGCGGTCGCGATGATCGTGTGCGAGGAGCCGGCCGCGAGACCGGTGGTGTTCCACGAGTAGGAGATGGAGCCGGAGGCCGAGGTCGCGACCTGCGTTCCGTCGATCCGGAGGGTCATGCCCGTGACGGCGACGTTGTCGGTGCCCGACGCGGTCACCGAGACGGTGCCGGTCACAGTCGAAGCGGTGGGGGCGGTGACGGTCGCGGTGGGGAGGGTCGTGTCGGTGCAGGTCGAGCCGATGGTGACGGTCTTGGTGGCCGAGGTCGTCGTGTTGCCGCAGGCGTCGGTGGACGTCGCGACGATCGTGTGCGAGGAGCCGGCGGCGAGGCCGGTGGTGTTCCAGGAATAGGAGACGGCGCCGCTCGTGGAGCTCGCGACCTGCGTCCCGTCGATCCTGAGGGTCATGCCGGTGACGCCGACGTTGTCGGTGCCGGAAGCCGTCACCGAGACGGTGCCCGTGACCGTGGTGGCGGTGGGCGCCGTGACGGCCGCGGTGGGGGCCGTCGTGTCGGAGCAGCCCGAGGTGCGCGTGACCCAGATGGGCGAGGAGAAGAGCTCGGCGCCGTTCGACAGCGTCACGTACACGTACCAGTACTTGCGGGCGCCCGAGGCGGGCGTCGTCACGGTGGCCGTGTAGGAGCCGCCGCCCTGGCTCGTCATGGTGAGGCTCGTGGGGGAGCCGGTGTTGGCGTCGGGGTTCCCTTCCTTGAGGGAGACCGTGGAGATCGTGGCGCCGTCCGGATCGCT
>CAZXSG010000652.1:0-3510 GCA_964643185.1 uncultured Holophagales bacterium | reverse complement strand
CGAGGCTCGCGCCGCCACCCTCTTCCAGCATGCCGCCGCCGACGTTCGCATTGTTCCCCTCGAGCGCCTCGTAGAGGTCTCCGAGCGACAGGTCGAACTTCTGCAGCCTGCGAGGGTCGACGATGACGTGCCACTGCTTCTCGTTGCCGCCCCATGAATTGACTTCGGCCACCCCCGGTACGCTCCGCAGCTGGGGCGCGATGACCCAGTCGTGGAGGGTGCGCAGCTCCTCGAGCGTCTTTCCCGTGCCCTTGACGAGGTAGTGGAAGACTTCCCCCAGACCTGTCGCGACCGGCCCGAGAGAGGGCTTCGAGATTCCCGGTGGCATCTCGACCCGCCCCATGCGCTCGGCGACCTGCTGCCGAGCGAACCAGATGTCGGTGCCGTCCTTGAAGCGGAGCGTGATCTGCGACAACCCGAATTTGGAGATGGAGCGCATCTCCTCGAGGCGCGGCAGGCCAGCGAGCGCCTGTTCCAGAGGAACCGTCAGCTGCCGCTCGGCCTCCACGGGCGACAGCGCGGGCGCCACAGTGTTGACGGTCACCTGCGGCGGCGTCGTATCGGGAAACGCGTCGAGCGGAAGCGCCCGAAAGGAGAGCGCGCCCGCGATGACGATGGCGAGAGCGCCGAGGAGCACCAGCCCACGATGGTGCAGCGACCAATCAACAATCCGAGTCAGCACGATGGAGCCCTCCGGGAGACGACGCCGTGCTCAGTCATCCGCGCAGCCCGCGCCGATGGAGTCCTTGAGGATCTCGGTCTTGAGGAGAAACGCACCGACCGTGACGACCTCGGCGCCGCGTGCTAGGCCTCTGAGAATGGCAACCTGGCCGTCGGGCGCCGGCCGAAACTCGACCGCCTTCGGCTCGTAGACCCCGTCTCCGGCCCGCACGAAGACGAGCGCGTGGCCCTCTGCGTGCTGGAGGGCGGCCCGGGGGAGGAGAAGAACCTCCTTGTCGCCGCCCACCGCGACGCGGGCCCGAAGGAACAGACCGGCCTTCAGCGCACCGTCGGGATTCGGAACGTCGACCCGCACCCGCACCGCGCGCGTCGCCTTGTCCACGCTGGCCGCGACGCGGGACACGATGGCCGTGATCTCGGAGTGCCCGTTTCCCTCGAAGCGGAGCAGGACCTTCTGCCCCGTCTTGACCTTCGTCGCGAACTCTTCGGGGACGTCAAGCACCGCCCACAACGTGGACAGGTCCGCCACCTCGACCAGCGTCTCTCCCGGAGACGCGGTCTTTCCCGCAACGACGTCACGCGAGATGACGACGCCGGCGAAGGGCGCGACGAGCGTGTACCGCCCGCCGTTGCCGCCGGTGCCGGCTCCTGCCGCTCGAAGTCCTGCTGCCGCCGCCTCGTATTCACCCTGGGCCGCCGCGAGTTCTGTGCGAGCTGCCTCGACGTCCCGCTGGGACGAGATGCGCCGTGCAAGCAGTGCCTCTTCGCGCACGAGTGCCGCCCGTGCAGCCTCCGCGCGCGCTCGCATAGCGGAGAGTTTGCCCTGGGCCTCTCCGACCCCTGCTGAGGTGAGCACGACCAGAGGCTGCCCAGCCCGGACCGCATCGCCGACATCGACTTTGACCTCGGTGACGAGGGCTTCGCTGCGGGCGGAGAGCTTTGCCAGGCGGTTCTGGTTGAAGTCGAGCTGTCCCACGACGTCGAGGGACTCGGCGAACGACTTCGCCTCCGCCCGCTGCGTTTCGAGACCCGCTCTCGTCGCGAGCTCGGGTCTGGCCAGCCGAACCAGTGTGCCTGGAGGAGGAAACGCGGGAGGCTGGATGCCACGGGCTCTCGCACCTTCCGGATCGCAGTACGGACAGACAGACTTCGGGAGTCCGTGCTCCCTGCAATAGTCACCCGCCTGAACGAATTTCGTCACCAGCAGCGGCTTGCACTTCGTGCACATCGCCTCCGGAACGCCGTGCTCCCCGCAGATGGGCTCGGCGGGCCCCTTCACGGCTTCGGCGGTGAACGAGAGGGTTGGGTTGCACTGCTTGCACTGCGACTCTGGGAGGGCGTGCGAGCCGCACCAGTCGCCCTGTGCCTTGAACACCTCGATGAGGTCAGGGTTGCACTTGGTGCAGAGCTCCGCGGGAACGGCGTGCTCGCACAGCTTCACGGCCTGGCCCGCCGTCACCCGGGCCTCCGATGCCCCGCTCTGCTCCTCCTTGGAAGCTACGGCTGCCTTCGGTTGCTCTTTGGCCTGCTTGCCGTCCTTGGCGCAGCCCGGCGTCCAAAGACCGAGCAACGTCGCGGTAGCGAGGGCGCGGAGCGAGGAACGTCTCACGGCTTCACGCCTTCCTTCGCGAGCGCGGGCTTGCAGATGGCGCACTGCGATTCGGGGCGCTTGTGCTCTCCACACCAGTCGCCCTTGGCCTTGAACACGGCTTCGAGCTTCGGGTTGCACCGCGCGCACAGGGTCTTCTTCACGCCGTGTCCGCACTTTTCTCCAGCGACAGCGGCACCCGGCTTCGCCTTCTCCTTCTGCGCGGCAGCTTCCACGAGCGCTGGCGAGACCGAAAGGAGCAGGGCAGCGACGACGAGCGAGCGAATGGAATGCATGGCCGACTCCGATGCGCAGGCGCTTCGGCTCTGCGCGGCAAGGGCTCGCGAGGTGGCGCGAGCGGGGGTTCAGGGTGACGATCAGACGGAATTGGTAGGCGGCCGGAACGCGGATGGTGTCCCTAGGAAGGAGCTACGATCGAGGCGGCTGAAAGACGCCGTCGAGAGCAGGGAGTGAAGCGGGAGCTACCTCGAGCAATTCCACCCACTGCCCCGACGGAAGCCTGGTCGGAACCGAGGTCGTCGAGGCAACGATGGAAGGGAGCACCTTCGCGCAGGAGCCTTCGGTGCAGCTCGGAGGGCAGCGTTTGTCGCGGTCCGAGCCTTCGCAGTCCGTCGAGCACGGCAGCTCGTCCATGCCGGCAGCGCTGCGGACAAGCCCACCCAAACCGAGGAGGAACACGATGAGAACCCCTGCCATGACGGACCGGACAAGCCGGAGCGGAGATGCGCTGCCCTTGGCCATCCTCGCGATGAGAGAGACGTTCGTCATGAGCGAAGCATCCGCAGTCCGCTCGCGATCACAACGAACTCACTGAGCTCGTGGACGACGACCGCGACGGGCAGCGTGAAGGCCCCCACGACCGCGCCGACGACGAGGACGGCGATGACCGCGATCGAGAGCGCGACGTTCTGACGAACAACAGCCTGATTCCGCTTTGCCAGTGCGATCGCGTAGACGAGCTTCTCCAGGTCGTCGGCCATCAGCGCGACGTCAGCCGTCTCCAATGCGACGTCCGTTCCGGCGGCGCCCATCGCGATGCCGACCGACGCCTCCGCGAGCGCCGGGGCGTCGTTCACGCCGTCGCCGACCATGGCCACGTTCCCGTACTTGGTCGACAGCCCGCGCACCTTCACCGCCTTGTCCTCCGGTTTGAGCTGCCCGTAGCTCCGATCGATCCCCACCTCGGCGCCAATCCATTGCGCGGTTCTACCGTTTTCTCC
>CAZXSG010000651.1:0-3517 GCA_964643185.1 uncultured Holophagales bacterium | reverse complement strand
CGGCTGGAGGATTCCGTAGCCCTCGGTGACGCGCCGGAGCACGGGGTCGACGTACGGGCGGTTGAGCGGATGCGAGAGGATGCCCACGAGAGTCGAGGCCGCGTCGCGCGGGAGGCGGGTGTCGGTGTCGAGCGTCAGCACGTAGCGCACCGACCGGAGCCGCGAGAGGTCTCCCGCCGAGACCGTGTAGCTCGTGTCCGTCGCGCCGCGCAGGAGGCGGTTCAGCTCCTCGAGCTTGCCGCGCTTCCTCTCCCAGCCCATGAAGACGCCTTCCTTCTCGTTCCAGATGCGCTCGCGGAAGAGGAGGAGGAAGAGATCCTCGTGATCCTCGCGGCCCTTCCCGTGCCTGGCGTTCAGCGCGTCGATGCCCTCGCGGGCCGCGGTGACGATCGCGGCGTCGCCGGGCCGCCAGGCGAGCGCGGCGTCGGGGAGGTCGCCCAGGATCGCGAAGTGGAGGTTCGGGTCGAGGTTCCCGAGCGCGACCACCTCGAGGTGCTCGAGGAGCTGCTCGACGCTCGCGACGCTGCTGAGGAGCGTGGGGATCGCGACGAGGGTGCGCGAGCCCTCGGGCACGCCGCGCGCGAGGTCGAAGCGCGGCAGGGGGCGCGGCGGCGCGAGCGCGTGGACGATCCTCTGGACGATCGTGACGGCCACCTCGCTCGCGGGCAGAAGGGTCACGAGCGCGATCGCGAGGAGGCTCGCGGCGGCCTGCGCGCCCTCGCGGACTCCGTAGAAGAGCGCGAGGAGCACCAGCGCGGCCGTGATCGCGCCGATCGCGCCCAGATAGAGCGGGGTCGCGTGCGCGAAGACGAAGCGCCGGACGTTCTGGAGGGGACCCGGCCGGAAGCCCATGAGCGTCTCCAGCTCGCGCCGTCCCCGCCCGATGAGTCCATGCCCGACGTGCGCGGTGCGGTCTTCCGCGCCACATTTCTCCGCGGCCTTCCGGGCCATCTCCACGGCCTTGAGCGCGACCTCGACCTGGCCCTCGCCCGACGGGGCCGCGAGCTCTTCCACGGCCCGCCGGTAGCGGTCGCGGCTCGGAAAGTCCATCTGGGAGAAGACCCCCGCGGGGTCGCGCCGGAGGACCATGTCCACGTGGCTCACGCTCTCGACGAAGCGCGACCAGTCGAGCGTCGCGCAGAAGCGCAGGCTCGTGATCGTGTTGCCCGTGGAGACCTGCTCGGCCGCCTGGCGCTGGTGCTCCGAGCGGGCGACCTCCTCCAGCGAGGAGCCGATGGTCTCGAGCCGCGCGTCGAGGGCCTGTCCGAGCGGCGCGAGCTTCGGGTCGTACTCCCCGAGCCGCTTGAGGACCTCGGAGACGAAGGCCGGATGGAGGTTCGTGGGCAGATTGGGCGGGTCCGAGCGGTCCGCTCCCGACTCGCGCGCCGCGATGGAACGTGCCGCGCGCTCGCGCTCCTCGCTGGCCCGGAGCATCCGCCCGGCCAGCCGCCGCAGGTTCTCGATGAGCGCGAGCCGCAGCACGCTCGGAAACGCCCACAGCTCCGCCAGCGAGAGGGGCGTGACGGTCTGGTACGCGAGGAGAAAGCGGGTGAGGCGGGAGGCGTCGAGGCGCGCGTCGCTCGCCGAGACGAGCTGCACCGCCATGACGTAGAGACGGAGCTTGCCGGCGTGCTCCTTTCCCCGGGCGCGAGGCAGCTTGCGGTAGAACCGGGGGGGGAGGTCGTGGCGCACGCCCTCCCCCTCGGCCTCCACGAGGTGGAAGTTGTCGAGCAGCCACTCGGCGCCCGGCTCAGCGCCCTCGCCCCGGTGGACGTCGTCGGCCAGGGCGCGATAGACGACCCGGAGCGCCTTCAGGTTGCGGTTCAGCCGGTGCAGCAGCACGGGCCGTCCGAACGGTGACGGGCGCGCCCCCGCGAGGCTCGTCGCGAGCGAGCGGGCCCGCTCCTCGAGACGCTCCACGTTGAGCAGCTCTCCACGCAGAGGCTCGTCGACGGGGAAGCCGAGCCGGGAGGATCGAAGCGTGCTCATTCAGGAAGCGGTTGAGCAACCGATGTGCCACGGGGCAGCTCCTCCGTCCCTTGCGTCCGCGCGGAGCGGTCTGTTCGCCTTCCTCTTTTTACCGAGGTCTTTGTAGTTTTTCCCCCGTGGACCACCGCGTGCCGATGAATACCCGGACGCGGCTCTGGCTGCCGACTTGCAATGAAAGGCAACGGAACGATCAGAAAGGAGTCCAAAGTGAGAACGAAACTGCTCAGCCCGCTGCTGGGAATCGCGCTTCTGACCCTCGGCGGCTGTGCGTCGACGATGGTGGACAAGAGCACGAGGCATACCGACTCGGGCACCACGAAGGTGATCGAGGCGTCGCTCGAGGCGAGCGACAAGGTCAAGGCCAGGAAGGTCGAGGTCCAGACCCGTGAGGGAGTCGTCTATCTGACGGGCGTCGTGGACACCGAGGAGGCCCGCCGTGAGGCTGGCCGGATCGCGTGGCGCACCGAAGGCGTGGACGGCGTGGTCAACGACCTCACAGTGGGTGAACGCACTGTGGGCAGCTGGGTGGACGACGTGATGATCAGCTCCAAGGTGAAATCCAAGCTCATCGCGAACACCGAGATCCGGGCGGGCGACATCGATGTCGGCTCGTCGCAGGGCGTGGTCTCGCTCATCGGCCGCGTCAGCTCGCAGGCGATCAAGGACACCGCGGAGCGGCTGGCCCGCGGGACGAACGGAGTCAAGGACGTCCACAACGAGCTTCTCGTCGGACGCGTCAAGCCTTAACACAGACGCGTTCCTTCCGGAGGAGCGGTGCGCAGCCCGGAACGGCAAGCCGCAACCCCGTGTTCGGACTGTGGCCGGGCCTCTCGAGGCGCCGGTCACAGTCCTTTCCGTTTTGTGGCCGGCCGCTGCGGTATGAGACTTGCTCCTCGGCCACGGGGGGTTTCACATGATGAAAAGTCTCAGACGATTTCGAGCGTTCGGCGCAGCCCTTGCGATCGGCGCAGCCCTCGCGGCCGCAACGGCGACCGCGCAGGATCAGTCCCGCTACGACGGTGACCCTTGGGACGATGACGTCAGCCAGACGGTCGCCCGCGTCGCCTACATTTCAGGCCAGGTCTCGTACAGTCGCGGCGACGACCCGGACGAATGGCAGCCCGCGGCGCTGAACTTCCCGATGACGCTCGGCGACCGCATCTACACCGAGCGGAACGGCCGCACCGAGCTGCAGCTGGCGGGCGGCGCGATCTACCTCGCGCCCGGCACCGACTTCGCGGCTCTGAACCTCACCTACGACGTCAAGCAGTTTTCTCTCTGGCAGGGCTCGGCCTCGTTCCGCATCCGCCGGATCGACTCCGGTGAGACGTTCGAGGTCGATACCCCGAACGCCGCCGTCACGTTCGACCGCGAAGGCGACTATCGGGTCGACGTGGACCGCGAAGGCAACACGGTCGTTCGCGTGATGCGCGGCTACGCGTACGTGGCCGCGGGCGGCGGCGAGGTTCCGCTCGGCGCGGGCCGGCTGATGATCATCGACGGCATCGACTCGCCCGAGTACGACGTG
>CAZXSG010000650.1:0-3519 GCA_964643185.1 uncultured Holophagales bacterium | reverse complement strand
TCGCGCCCGCGGGGCCGGAGGACGCCGCGCTGGCGGCCGCCGCGGCGCCGAAGGACGCCGCGCTCGTTGCCGCTCCCGCGGACGGCCTGTGAGGCTCCGCGCCGGCCCTTCGCGCGGCCCAGAGGAAGACCAGGAGCGCGAGCGCCTCGAGCACGTGGTGGTCCGCGTGCCCATACCCGCCCCATTGGAGCGCGGCCGGCAGGACCGCGTACACGAGCCCGGCGACGAGCGCCCGGCGGCGTCCCAGGAACCCTCTCGCAAAGAGAACGAGAACGGGAACGTGGAGGGCGCCGAGGACGGCGGGGAGGAACGCCGCGACCTCGAGTGTGTCTTCCATGCGCGCGCCGCGGCCGTGGAGCGCCCGGGCCGTTCCGCCGACGAGAAGGTCGAACGCCGGTGGCCAGATCCAGATGCCGCCATCGGGGTGGTTCAGGTAGGGGTCGTGGATCGGGACGCGGGGGAAGTCCACGGCCGTCTGATGAGAGCGCCGGAGGTGTCCGTAGCAGTCGGGATCGTTGAGCCGCGTACCGCCGGCCCGCGCGGAGTTCCAGGGAGCGAGCCGGGCGGCGAGCGCGAGGAGGACGAGCGCCGCGAGGGCCAGGCCGAAGCGAGCGCGCACGGACGAAGTGTAGAGCCCGTCCCTTGCTGCGTCCCTACAATCCCCCGGTGATGCAGACCCGAGGCGCCGGGCAGTCCCGCAGGACGGGCCGGGCGGCCATGATCGTGATCGCTCTGGCTGCTCTCGCCGGATCCGCCCTCGCCTGGGACCACGCGCGGCTCGACAGCGCCACCATGGACGAGCCGTTCCATGCGCTCGCCTCGGCCGAGTACGCGATGTCGGGAACCTACTACGCGAACCTCGAGCACCCTCCGCTGGCCAAGCTCCTCGCCGGGTGGTCCCTCGCCGTTTCCGGCGCGCGCGCGCCTCACATTCCCGAGCCGTTCGTCGTCCGCACGGCCGAGCAGCCGCGGCCGTTCCTCTACGACAACACCATCCCCGCGCAGGCCCTGCTCCGGGCCAGCCGGCTGCCGTTCGTGATCCTCTTCGGCCTCTTCGTCGTGCTCGCCGGGAGCATCGCGTTCCGGCTCGTCTCCCCGGCCGCCGGCGCCGTGGCGGCCGGGGCCCTGGCATTCGAGCCGACGCACGTGGCCCACGCGGGTTTCCTCCATACCGATCTCCTCGCGTCGTTCCTCTTCGTGCTCACGCTGGCGCTCACTCTTTCAGCCGTCGCGAGCCTCCGCTGGATTCACTTCGCGGGAGCCGGCCTCGCCCTCGGGCTGGCTTGCTCGGCGAAGTTCTCGTGCGTCTTCCTCGTCCCCTGCGTGATCGTCGTCGTGCTCTTCGGCGCTCTCCGGAACGCGAGAGAGGGGCGGGCCGGACGGGTTCTCCTCGGGCTCGGGGCCACGCTCGCGACCTCGGTGTTCGGCCTCCTCGCGCCCTATGCCCTGGCGCTCCGGAACCTGTCGCCGGACGGGCAGGAGTCCGCGATCCGCCTCTTCCTCGGAGGCCGCCTCGCGCCGCCCGACGCCATCGAACGCGTTCTCGGCGTGGCGCGGGCCCTCCCCTCGCTGGGCCACTACCTGGCCGGCCTGACGGGCATCGCTCAGCAGAACGAGTACGGCGGCGGAGTGAACATCCTGTGCGGCCAGCTCTCGGTGGACGGGTTCTGGAACTACTTTCTCGTCGCGTTCGCCGTCAAGAGCTCGCTCGGTACGCTCGCGTTGCTCGCGGGCTCGGCGGCGCTCGCGGTCTCCCGGCGGAAGAGCCTGGACCCTGCCGTCCTGGCGTTCGCCGGCACGGGCGCGTTCCTCTTCCTGCAGGCGTCGACGGCCTCCTACAACATCGGGTTCCGTCACGTCCTGCCGTCCGTCGCTCTGTTCATCCTTTCGGCGGTCGTCGTCGCCGCCCGCGCCCTTCCCGAGAAGGCGTTTCTCGTTGCCGGCGGGCTCACGGTGACGCTGACGTGCCTGGAGACCCTCACGGTGCACCCCCACGAGGTCTCGTTCTTCAACGCGGCCGCCGGAGGTCCGTCCCAGGGAGAAAAATGGCTCAACGATTCGAATCTCGATTGGGGCCAGGACCTCCTGAGGGCCCGGATCGAGCTCGAGCGGCGCGGCCTCACGAAGGACGTCCAGGTCGCCTACTTCGGCGGCGCGGACCCCAGCCGCGACATTCCGTTCGGGCAGCCATTCCGATTCGTGGATCCGTCCTTTCCCGCCGGAACCTACGTCGTCTCGTCGTTCCTCGAGAACGTGGCGCCCGCGTTCCTCCATCGCCTGGGCCAGGAGCGGGAGGCCCGCAGCACGGCCCGGCTCGTTGCGGTTCTGCGCCAGCGCGGGGAGCGCATCGGGCGCGTGGGATACTCGATTCATCTCTACCGCGTCGCGCCAGATGGGGATCCCGCACCGGGCGGGATCGCTGCTCCCCCCGAGGCCGGCCCGCCGCCCGCAGGAGCGCCTTGAGGCCCATATGAAGCTGTCCGTCGTCATGCCCGCCTACAACGAAAAGCGGACGATCCGGGAGATCGTCTCTCGCGTTCTCGCCGTGGATCTCGGTGACATCGGTAAAGAGCTCGTCATCGTGGACGACGGCTCGAAGGACGGAACCCGCGAGATCCTCAGGGAGCTCGACGGAAAGGACGGCGTCAGGGTCATCTTTCAGCCCCGCAACATGGGCAAGGGCGCGGCGGTGTGGACCGGGATGCGGGCCTCCTCCGGCGACGTCGTGGTCGTCCAGGACGCCGATCTGGAGTACGACCCGGAGGAGTACGCGACCCTTCTCGGACCGATCCTCGCGGGCAACGCCGACGTCGTGTACGGCTCGCGCTTCCTGGGCTCGCCGGCCGGGCACCGCGTCCTCTACTTCTGGCACACGGTGGGGAACAAGCTCCTCACGCTGATGTCGAACGCGTTCACGAACCTCAACCTCACCGACATGGAGACCTGCTACAAGGTCCTCACGCGCGACGTGGTGAACCGTCTGGACCTCCAGTCGGAGCGGTTCGGCATCGAGCCCGAGATCACCTGCAAGGTCGCGCGCATGCGGGCCCGCATCTTCGAGGTGCCCATCTCCTACAACGGGCGCACCTACGAGGAAGGCAAGAAGATCGGCCTCAAGGACGCCTTTCAGGCCGTCTGGATCATCCTCAGGTACTTCCGCTGGGAGGCGCCGCCGGGCGACGTGGGCGCGATCACTCTCCGGCGCATGTCGGCCCTCGCGCCCTACAACGCCTGGCTGCACGACCGGTTCGACGCGTTTCTCGGCTCGCGCGTCCTCGAGGTCGGGTCGGGTGTGGGAAACCAGACCCGCTTCTTCATCGACAAGGAGCGTGTCGTGGCTTCCGACATCGAGCCGCACTACGTCAGCGAGCTGACGGGGAAGTTCGGCGGCCGGAGCAACGTGCGGATCGCGAGCTTCCGCTTCCCCCTGTCTCCCGAGGCCCGCGAGGATCTCGCCACCGAGAAAATCGACACGATCGTCTGCCTCAACGTGCTCGAGCACATCGAGGACGACGCGGG
>CAZXSG010000649.1:0-3522 GCA_964643185.1 uncultured Holophagales bacterium | reverse complement strand
GGCCGGCGTCTCGGGCAAGGGCACGTCCGACGTGCTGGGGCTCGTCACGGCCCGCTCGAACGCGTCGGGTCCGCTCCTCACGCCGTATCCCGCCGTGAGGGGCTCCCGCACCGACGTCGACGCGAAGACGCGCTCGTTCGAGTTCGGCGGCGTGGTGATTCCCATCTCCCAGCGGTTCGTGGCCGAGGTCTCGTTCGCCGAGAACCTGAGGTTCGAGGGCGCGACCGAGGCGGGCGGGTATCCCTATATCGAGCTCCGCGACAACCGCACGGGCGGGTCGATCCGGAACGACTTCCTCTACGAGTACCGCGAGTACGGCGGAGTCTCGCTGCGCAACCAGGTGTTCGGGGCATCGGTGGGATATCGCGTTTCCGACCGGCTCCGCGTGGGTGCCGGAGTCACGCTCTCGAAGCTCGCGTTCGAGCTGACGGGTGACGCTGCGGGTCCGCACCGCATCGTGAGCCGCACGTTCGTCTCGCTCGTCGCGGTGGAGACCCGCGAGGTCCGCATGGCCGTGAGCGACGTGGACTCCTCGGTGCCGGGCTTCGTGCTCGGGATCCACGCCGACCTCCTGCCGCGCGGTCTCCTCACGTTCGGCGCGTCTTACCGGGCCTCCGGACGGGCGAAGGGCACGTTCACGCTCGACGGGGCCGTGCCTCCGGCGCTCGAGAGCCAGAGGGTCCGGGAGTTCTCGTTCCGCGTTCCGCGGGACGCCTCGGTCGGTCTCGCAACGCAGCCCCTTCCGGGGCTCACGATCGCCGTCGAGGGCCAGTGGATCGAGTACTCCGGCCTCTTCGACAAGGCCCTTCCGGTGGTTTCCTACGCGGGTCTCGTGGGGCCCAGCCCGGGATTTCCCGTGTCGGGGATCCTCGCGGAGATCGAGCCGGCCCGCGACATCCTCATCCCGCGGGCCGGCGCCGAGTACGTCGCGGCGTCCGATCCGCTGCGCCTCGCGTTCCGGGTGGGCTGGCACCGAGAGCCCGCGCACGGCGTGACGGCGAACGTCGTCGCCCGCGACGGGCAGGGTGTCGCGTTCGATCTCCACGATCCGCCGTTCTCGGCCGCGTCGCGCACGATCTTCGACGGCGGCCGCGCGGACGACCGGTTCTCGGGAGGCCTTGGCGTCACGTACGACGGACGTCTTTCGCTGGACCTGGCGTTCGACGTCGGCCGCACGTCGCGCACGCTCGCGGCCTCGCTCTTCTACCGATTCTGAAGAAGAGCAATTCCCTGGGGGCCTGGGGGGATCGAGAAACCCCCAGGATCACTTGAAGTAGGCGATCGTCTCGCGGAGGCCGTCCTCGAGCAGGACCTTGGGCTCCCAGCCCAGCTCCTTGCGGGCGCGCGTGATGTCGGGCTTGCGCTGCTTCGGATCGTCCTGGGGGAGTGGCTGGTGGACGATCGGGGCGGTCGTGCCCGTGAGATCCCGGATCACCTCGGCAAAACGCATCACCGAGAGCTCGTTGGGGTTCCCGATGTTCACGGGATCCTGGACCGAGGAGAGAAGCAACCGGTAGATGCCGTCGATGAGGTCCGAGACGTAGCAGAACGAGCGGGTCTGCGTGCCGTCTCCGAAGACGGTGAGGGGCTCGTTGCGGAGAGCCTGGCCGATCAGCGACGGCACGATCCGTCCGTCGTTCGGGCGCATGCGCGGACCGTAGGTGTTGAAGATGCGGACGATCCGGGTGTCCACACCTCGAGCGGTGCGGTAAGCGGTCACCAGGGCCTCGGAGAAGCGTTTTGCCTCGTCGTAGCAGCCTCTCGGGCCCACTGCGTTCACATTGCCCCAGTAGGACTCCTCCTGCGGGTGCACGAGCGGGTCGCCGTAGATCTCCGACGTGGATGCCATGAGGAAGCGGGCCCCTTTTTCCCGGGCGAGCTCCAGGGCGTTGCGGGTGCCGAGCGAGCCGACTTCCAGGGTTTCGATGGGGATCTTGAGGTAGTCGATGGGGGAGGCCGGGGAAGCGAAGTTCAGCACGGCCCAGACGGGCCCGTCGACGGTGATGGGCGCCGTGATGTCGTGCCGCTGGAACGCGAAGCGGGGGTTTCCCGCGAGGTGCGCGAGGTTGCGTTCATGGCCGGTCAGGAAGTTGTCGAGGCCGACGACCTCGTGACCTTCGAGGAGCAGGCGGTCAGCGAGGTGGCTTCCCAGGAAGCCGGCGGCTCCAGTGACGACGATGCGCATATCAGGATTGTAGGGGTGAGCGGATTTCGTGACGGCCCCCTCGAAAGAGGGAGACACTTCTTCTCGAATGGGTGCAGAATTCATCGGGTCTGCATAAGGTTTGGGTTGGAGGAAGGCGCGATGACCTGTCTTCTCCGTGGCACTGCCTCTCGAGTCGCCAGTGTGATGGCCGTCACCCTTCTGCTCGCCGCGTCGGCCGCGCGGGCCGAGCAGGCGAAGGTCGTGGGGCTCTGGAAGCTCGACGAGAAAGCCAGCCGTAACGTTCCCGCGTCGGCCAAAGGCATCGAGCTGAAGATCAGCATCCAGGGCTCGAACGTCATCGTCGAGCGCCAGATCGAAGGGGCCCGGGTCGGAGAGCCGCTGGCCGTCTCTCTCCAGGGCACGCCGACCACACGGGATTTCGGGGGCGGCCAGACCGGCACCATCGAAGCGCGCTGGCGCAAGGTGGGCACGGAGTTCGAGCAGATCGTGAAGCTCAAGGCGGCGAAGGGAATGCTGCCGACGACGCAGACCACCGTCACGACCGCCGCGGAAGACGGAAACATGCTGACCCAGGTGAAGACGAGGGTTTCCGCCGGCGACTCCGACGTGAGCACCCTCGTCTTCCGCAGGAAGGGTTGAGACAAAACCCGGCCAATCCGCGAATTGCCCGGAGGGGGTTTTGGGGGACCGGCATGGTGTGGACATTTCAAGCTCCGACGACTGCTATCAATCCTGTCCGCCGAATTCGATCACAGATTTCTGAAGGCCTTCGCGTGCGACTTGGCATGGATACGAAAGCCGCAATGATCCGTAGTGAGGAATTGCTTTCACTCGTCCGTATTCCCGATCCTGGTACGACATTACGTAAATTTCCTTATCAACTTTCGGGCGGAATGCGTCAACGCGTGATGATCGCCATTGCGATTGCCTGCAAACCAAAATTACTATTCGCCGACGAACCAACTACTGCCCTTGACGTCACAGTGCAAGCCCAAATCTTGCAACTGCTCGGCGATCTGCGCCGTGAACTCGGCATGGCGATGGTTCTGGTTACTCACGACCTCGGTGTCGTGGCCGGAAATACCGACTTTGTCGCAGTGATGTACGCAGTAGAAGTCGTTGAACAAGCACCCACTAAGAATTTGTTTGCAGGTATGAGAATGCCCTACACCGAGGCATTGCTCAAATCGATTCCTAAGATCGACATGCCAAGCGGAAAGCGTTTGCAAGTAATTGAAGGTCGACTTCCAGACCTGACCGATCGTCCGATCGGGTGCAGTTTCGCCGCTCGCTGCATGTATGTGCAACCAAAGTGTCTTGCCGAACATCCGCCGCTAATCCACGACGGGGACGGC
>CAZXSG010000648.1:0-3525 GCA_964643185.1 uncultured Holophagales bacterium | reverse complement strand
CTGCCCGGTCTTCCTCGGCAAGGCGCGGAGGATCCACTGGCCGCTGCCCGATCCGGCCGGGGCGGAGGGCGGCGAAGAGGAACGCCTGGCCCGGTTTCGTGACGTGCGTGACGAGATCCGCCGGCGTCTCCCGTCGCTCCTCGCCGGCTGACGGGGAATCCCGCCCAATGGCGGGATTCCTCAGCAGTCCTACCGGACTGCCCGGGTTTTGCCACAATCGGGGCCGGAGGTCCTTCATGTTTCGCTTTCCTGCCCTCATCGTCGCCGCCACGCTCGTGAGCGCGGCGTCCTTCGGCGCCGCGGCGCTGACTCTTTCCGCTTCGGCCGCACCCCCCAAGCCCGCTGAGAAAGCAGAGAAACCCGTCCGCCAGCTCCATTGGCGCACCGAGATGTCCGGCGCCGTGCTGCAAGGCGTCAAGTTCCAGTGGGAAAGCTGGGTCCGGGGCGAGGACATGAGGCTCGTTCTCGACATGGGGGGCACCAAGCAGACGTTCATCGCCCGCAAGGGAATCATCTACATGGTCGCGGGGAACCTCGCGGTCAAGACGAGCGTCTCGAACGAAGCGCGTCCCTGGCCGCGCCCTGTGGATTACGTGGTCAAGCTCGACGAGATGCTCGCGCAGGGAAAGAAGGTCGGCGAGGAGATGGTGGACGGCGAGGTCTGCGCGAAATGGGAGGTGATGGCCGGCGCGAACGCGTCGAAACCGACGACGATCTGGGTGTCGCCGAGCCTCCGGTTCCCCCGCCAGGTCAAGCTGCCTTCCGACGACGGCGAGATCGTGATGAGGAATCACTCGATCGAGATGAGCGTCGAGCTCTCGGACGCGCTCTTCACCCCGGAGAAGCGCGAATACCGCGACATGACCGTCAAGCCCACGCCCGTGCCCACCGCGGCGGCAACGGACGGGGCGGCGCCGAAGGACGCCGCGCGCACGGACGCGCCTGTGCCCGCGCCGGCGACGGCGCCTCGCTAAGATGGAGCAAGGAGAACCGCTCATGACCGACTCGACCCGTCGCGACCTCCTCACGCTCACCGCGTCCGCAGGCCTCGCTCTCGCCGCGCAGAACGCCCTCTCCCAGGAAAAGAAGGTCGAAGCTCCCGCGGCTGCGAAGCCGGCCGGGAAGGCCGCGTTCCGCGAGTACGCGCCGCAGACGTTCAAGACCGACGGGCTGAAGGGCCTCGAGAAGGAGATGCTCGAGCAGCACCTCGCCCTCTACCGCGGCTACGTGACGAACACGAACAAGGCCAACGCCTGGCTCGCGCAGATGCTGGCCGACGGCAAGGCCGACGGATACGACTTCGCCGAGGTGCGGCGCCGGCTCGGCTTCGAGTACAGCGGCATGCGCCTCCACGAGGTCTACTTCGCGCAGCTCGTGCCCGAGGGCACGCCCGTCGACGAGAAGTGGAAGGCCGCGGTCGCCGCGACGTGGGGCTCGTGGGAGGCCTGGGTGGCGGACGTGACGCGCACGGCGCTCATGCGCGGCATCGGCTGGGCCGTGACGTTCCGTGATCCGCTCGGGGGCGGCCTCCAGAACTTCTGGCTCTCCGACCACGAGAACGCGGTGCCCGCGGGCCTCGTGCCGGTGTTCGCGCTCGACGTGTGGGAGCACGCCTACGTGAAGCAGTACGGCGCGGGGGGCCGCAAGGCCTACGTCGAGGCGTACCTCGGAAACGTGGACTGGGGCGTCGTGGGGAAGAGGCTCTAGCCGGTCTTGCCGGAAGCCGCCGGGCCGTTTCTCGTCTGCGGGCTCGGGAACGTGGGCCTTCGCGTCGTGGAGCTCCTGTGTGCCGCGGGGCTCCCCGCGGTCGTGTTGACGCGGGAGGCCACGGCGGAGAGAACGCGCCTCGCCGGCGCGGCGGGCGCGCGCGTCGTGTTCGGCGATGCGCGCGATGACGCGGCACTCCTCGGCGCGGGCCTCGCCTCGGCCCGCGCGCTCCTCCTCCTCACGAGCCACGACGTCACCAACGTCGCGATCGCGCTCGACGCGCAGCGCCTCGCGCCCGGCGTCCCCATCGTCGTGCGCCTGTTCGACGCGACGCTCGCCGAAGAGCTCGAGCTGGCGTTCGGCGTGCGTCGCGCCGCGGCCGTCTCGGCCATTGCGGCGCCGGTCTTCGCGGGCGCGGCGCTCGGCGAGGGGACGCTCGCTTCGTTCAGCTCGGCCGAGGGCCTGTTCGTGGTCGAGGCCCGAACGTTGAACGCCTCGTCGCCGCTCGTTGGATCGCCGGCGACAGGGATTCCGCCCGGCTTCTCCGCCGTACTCGTCTCGGCGTCCCGAGCGGGTGCGTCCGCCGCCACGGGGACGCTCGCGGCGGGTGACCGCGTCGTCCTGTGCGGATTGAAGACGAAGCTGGAAGCGCTCCACCCCGGCCCGGTGCCCGAGGCGCGGACCGCCTCGCGAAATGCGGCGGAGCCCACGCTCCTCGCGACCCTGCGGCAGGCGTTCGTCCAGAGCTCCACGGGCCTCAAGGCCGCGCTCGCGGCCCTTCTCGGGCTCGTTCTTCTGAGCGTCGGGGTCTTCTCGTTCACGCTCTCCCTGCCCGTCGAGGACGCGATCTACTTCGTCGTCACCACGGTCACGACGACGGGCTACGGCGACGTGTCGCTCCTCAAGGCGCCGCTCCTCGTGAAGCTCTTCGGCTGCCTCCTCATGCTGCTCGGCTCGGCGGCGCTGGGAATCCTGTACTCGCTGCTCACGGGCTTCGTGGTCACGCAGCGCTTCGAAGAGCTCCTGGGGCGGCGGCGCATGCCGCGGCACGGACACGTCGTCGTGCTGGGCCTCGGCAACGTGGGTCTGCGGCTCCTGGCTTCGCTCAGGAACGCGGGAGTGCCCGTGGTGCTCCTCGAGCACGACGAGCGCAACGAGTACCTCGCGACCGTGAGGCGCGACGTGCCTTCGGTCATCGGGGATGCCCGCTCGGAGGTCGTGCTGCGCGCGGCGGGCGTCGCGGAGGCGCGCGCGATCATCGCGGTCACGGGCGACGATGCCGTGAACCTCGGAGCCGGGCTCCTCGCGCGGAAGATCGCGACCTCCGCGAGGGTCGTCATCAGGCTCTTCGACCCCGACCTCGCGCGCAAGGTTGCGGCCTCGGGACACGTGGACGCGGCGCTCTCGGCCTCCCGCGCGGCGGCGCCGTTCTTCGTGGCGTCGGCGCTCGCTCCGGGCGTCAAGGCCGCGTTCGTCTCCGAGGGGACGCTCTGGGCGCTCGTGGGAAAGACCTCGGAGCCGGGTTCGTCGGATCCTCTCGCGCGAGCCGGCGTCGGGCTCGTCTCGCTCGCGCGTCTCGCGTGATCGACGTCCTCGTCGATACTGATCCCGGACTCTTCGTGCCGGCCCTCGACCTCGACGACGATCTCGCGATCGTCTTTCTCCTGGGGTCCGGGCGCGCGCGCCTCGCCGGCCTCACGACGACGTTCGGCAACACGCTCGAAAGCCTCGCGTTCCGCGACGCGCGGCGCCTGCTCGGGGTTCTCGGGCTTCCGTCCGTGCCCATCGCGCGGGGAGCGGGCCTCTTCACGCCGCGCG